>RGVM01000580.1 GCA_010027295.1 Chitinophagia bacterium | reverse complement strand
TCTCCGCCAGCCATGACGCCCCCAGACTCCCAGACCCTCTGGCTCTTCGGCGGACTCTTCGCTTTCCTCACCCTGGCCACCCTCGTCGGCTGGGCCCTGCGTCGCTCCATCCAGAGCGGCGCCGGCGTGCAGGTCGTCGCCAATCTCAATGCCCGCATCTCCGCCTGGTGGCTCATGATCGGCGTCTTCGGCCTCGCCATCCTCGCCGGCAAGACCACCACCCTCGTCCTCTTCGGGCTCATGTCCTTCCTCGCCCTGCGCGAATTCATCACCCTCACCCCCACGCGTCCCGGCGATCATCGCAGCCTCTTCTGGGCCTTCTTCATCATCACGCCGCTCCACTACTACACATTAGCCATCGGCTGGTACGGCATGACCGTCCTCCTCATCCCTGTCTACGCCTTCCTCTTCATCCCCATCCGCAGCGCCATCGCTGGTGAGATCGGCGACTTCCTCACCCGCACCGCCAAGATCCAGTGGGGCCTCATGGTCTGCGTCTACTTCGTTAGCTATGCACCCGCCCTGCTCTTGCTCAAAATCCCTGGCTATGATGGGCAGAATGCCAAGCTCCTCTTCTACCTCGTCACCGTCGTGCAGATGAGCGACGTCCTCCAGTACGTCTGGGGCAAACTCTGCGGACGCCATCCCATCGCCCCGCGCCTCAGCCCCAGCAAGACCGTCGAAGGCCTCGTCGGCGGCGGCCTCAGCGCCATCGCCCTCGGCGCCTGGCTCCACCCCATCACCCCCTTCACCGCCCTGCAGTCCGCTGGACTCTCCGCCATCATCGTCATCATGGGATTCTTCGGCGGCCTCGTCATGTCCGCGATCAAGCGCGACCGCGGCGTCAAAGACTACGGCGAACTCCTCCCCGGCCACGGCGGCATGATGGACCGCATCGACTCCCTCTGCTTCGCCGCCCCCGTCTTCTTCCACGCCGTCCGCTACTGGTTCGTCTGAGCCCGCGCCAGACCTATTGCTCAGCCGATCAATCGAGCGGCGCGCCACACTCCCCACATGTTGACTGTCCCAAGGTCACATCCATATCGTATCCGCATCGTTTGCAGGCTTTCAGGGCCGACATCGGCTTCTTCCAGAGATCGCAGTACCATCTACCCTCATGGAGTACTCCTATCAGATACCCCCGCTTGACCAAGTCGATCACCTGAAACTCGGGCATTTCTAGCACTTGGGCTACACGCTCGCATGTTGCCGGACGACTTAGCGTATCTGGATTGCCGGAGAACAGCTCGCGCGAGACGTGATCCATATCTTTCCACGGTATGCTTCGGAGATCGGTCCACTCACTGAGAATCGTCAAATCGTCTTCGCGGTCCCTCATGCACCGAGCGTGAGCACGCTCTGCTGACTGTAACCGGATCTCCTCTCTCAACTGCTCGACTCTCATTTCGACGTAGAGCGCTTTGGCCTCTTGTACGTCGCCGTGGACCGTAGCAAAAGCCTTGGTCCAAAGACCCATGCGGACACTGCCGGCATGAATCTCCCGTCCCACAATCTCGTAGAGTGTCTCCTCAGATGAGTTCATAGCGCAGGTCAAAGTAACCGAGCGAGGGAGGCCTGATCAAGCGCGTTGCCGACGTTTGAGCCGCGGCGGAGTCATTCGGACGCTCCGACATGCAGCGTGGCTTCTTCTCTCATTTTCAAGCCGTGCCGAATTGGTCTATTTGAAGAATACGCGCCGATTCAGCCGCGAACAGTACACCAAGACGCCATGCCCGACTTCCACTACCAGAAGCCCTTTCCCCTCGGCCCCGACACCACGGATTACTACCTCCTCACCCGCGACGGCATCTCCGAGGCCAGCTTCGAGGGGCAGGGCATCCTGAAGGTCGCCCCCGAAGCCCTCACCGCCCTCGCGCGCGCCGCCTTCCACGACTGCGCCTTCATGCTGCGCCCCGCCCATCTCCAGCAAGTCGCCGCCATCCTCGACGA
>RGVM01000579.1 GCA_010027295.1 Chitinophagia bacterium | reverse complement strand
CGACAGCTCGCGCGACCGCGGCGAACCGGCCACCTTCCCCCTCAACGGCGTCATCCGCGGATGGACGGAGGGCGTGCAGCTCATGAAGACCGGCTCGCTCTACCGCTTCTGGATACCCTACAGCCTAGGCTATGGCGAACAGGGGGCCGGTGACAAGATCCCCGGTGGCTCGCTCCTCATCTTCGAGGTCGAACTCCTGGAAATCGTCCAATAAGAATACTGCCGAACCGAGATGCAAGCCCCCGCAGACCCCCGATATCCCATCGGTCGTCACGTGCCGATCGGTGACTCAGCCCATGCACTCGAGGATGCGCTGGCCGACATCCTCCATCTGCCCACACTCCTCGAGCAATCCATCCTCGACCTCGACGAGGCCCAGCTGGCGACACCCTACCGCGAGGGTGGATGGGACCTGCGGCAGCTCATCCACCACGTGGCCGACAGCCACATGAACGCCTATATCCGCTGCAGGCTCGCCCTCACGGAGGACAACCCCGTCATCAAGCCCTATGATCAGGACGCCTGGGCGGGACTGCCCGACTCGATGACCGTGCCTGTCAATGTCTCCCTCACCCTCCTGCATGCGCTGCACGCCCGCTGGCATGCCACCCTCTCGCAGCTGGGCGCCGACGACTGGTCGCGCACCGTCTTCCACCCGGAGCAGCAGCGCGAGATCACCGTCCGGGAGATGGCGGGAATGTATGCCTGGCACGGGCGCCACCACGTCGCACAGGTGCGGGCGTTGCGCGAACGTATGGGCTGGTGAGGACCTTGGACCCCCAACGTCCACCTACGAAAAGTGGCAAATGAGACAGATGGAGTGGAAGACGCTATGTTCCGAGTTGTTGTTCTCCGACCAGTGGTTCCGGGTCAGGAAGGACGTTTGCCAGCGCCCCGACGGGAAACTGGTGGACCCTTACTATGTATATGAGTTCCCCGAATGGGTGACGGCTGTGGCGCTGACCGCCGATGGCCGCTTCATCTTCGAACGCCAGTACCGCCACGCCATCGGCCTCACGCAGTTCGAGATACCGGGCGGGTGCATCGATCCCGAGGACAGCGATCCGCGAGCGGCGGTGGCCCGCGAGCTGCTCGAGGAGACCGGCTACGAGTTCGCGGACATCCGCTACCTGGGCCGCACCTCCGCTAACCCATCGACCCATAGCAACTGGATGCATTTCTTCCTGGCCACCGGCGGTGTCCTCACCTCGCAGCAGCAGCTCGACGAGAACGAGGAGATAGAGGTGCACCTCTTCACCCTCGAAGAGGTCAAATCGTTGCTCCGCCGCAACGAGATCATCCAGAGCATGCACTGCACCGCCCTCTTCTACGCCCTCGAGGCCATGGGTGAGCTCCGCTTTTGATTCCTGCAGTCAGGCGTCCGCATGGCGGGCGAGGTCGACCTCACCCACCAGGAAGACGCTGCCGCAGACCAGGATGAAGTCGGATGGCCCGGCCGCTGACCGTGCGGCGAAAAGTGCGGCATCCACATCGGGATAGGCCTCCCCCTGCAGGCCTGCCTCCGCCGCCCTCTCCCGCAGCTCTTCCTCCGGCAAGGCCCTCGGTATGCCCGCCCTCGTGAAATAATACTGGGCATCGTGGGGCAGCAGACGGATGACGGTGGAGATATCCTTGTCGCGCACCATGCCCGTCACGATGTGAAGCCGCTCGTAGCTCGTATCGGAAAGCTGGCGCAGCAGCTCCCTGACGCCCGGCTCGTTATGGGCGACGTCGAGCACGATGCGGGGACTCCGTCGTATCATCTGCCAGCGGCCCTGCAATCCCGTGAGGGCCGCCGCCCTCCGAAGGCCTTCACGGACACCCTCTGGGTCTAGTCGCCAGCCCCTTTGCCGGAGCGTGTCTATGGTGGCGAGGACGGTGAGCAGATTGAGCGTCTGGTAGGTGCCGGTGAGGTCGAGCTCCCATGAATCGATATGTCCAGTTAGATCAC
>RGVM01000578.1 GCA_010027295.1 Chitinophagia bacterium | reverse complement strand
CGTTCAGGTTGAAGCCGCCGGTCCATTTGGGGTAGATATTTCCGATGTAGACCTGGTCGCGCGAGTCGATGGTGTCGTTCTTGTCCACGTCGAGCCAGTTGACGTCGCCCGGCGTGATCTTGTTGGTACCGGGGCGGGACGGGCCGCCGATCAGGGCCACGTTGTCCCAGCGGTTGGCAGCCACTTTGGCGATCTCGGCGTCATCGCGGAAGATGCCCAACTGCTTGAAGGCATATATCTCCCCGAGCCGCTTGCCCTCCTGCAGACCGCTGACCCAAATGAGCTTGGATGTGACGGGATCCCAGATCTGGAAGCCGCCCTGGCGGTTGAACTCGTTGCCGTTGAATGGTAGCTTCTCGATTCTGTTGGTCACGAGCGTGGCATTGCCTCCGGCCTCGAGCTTGAAACCGTTGGCCATATCGAGAATGGTGGCGTTGAGGGTGAACTCATAACCCTTGTTCTCATAGGAGCCCAGGTTGGTGCGCACGGAGCCGAAGCCGGTATAATCAGGAAGTGCCAGGTTGGTCAGCAGGTCGCTCGTCACGCGGTCGAAGTAGTCGAATATGAGCGTTACGCGGTTGCCGAACATGCCCAGGTCGAGGCCTATATCGGTCGTCTTGCTCTTCTCCCAGACAAGGTTGGGGTTTGCGAGGGTCGTCTGCAGGAATCCGCCGGTGTTATTGTAGAGGGCCTGCGCGCCGTAGGTGCCCTGCACCTCGTAGCGGCCCAGGCCGGCGACGTTTCCGTTCTGACCGTAGCTCACACGCGGCTTGAGCGTGTTGATAACGTTCGAAAGCCCGCTGTTTTTAAAGAAGGACTCCCGGTGGATGTTCCAGCCGGCACTCATGCCCGGGAAGAATCCGAAGCGGTTCTTCTCGGCCAGGCTGGAGACGCCGTCGCGACGGAACACCACGGAGAGCAGGTAGCGCTGGTCGAAATCGTAGTTGAGACGGCCGAAGGTGGAGGCGATGCGGAACTGCGACTTCGTAGAGTAGTTGCTGCCGGCGGCGAAGAGGGTGGACGCGTTGACCGTCGGGATTTCGTCGGTGGGGGCGTTGGTACCCGACACCTGCATCTCGAAGGCCTTCGTGTCGAAGAACTCGGCACCAGCCATGGCGTTCAGGTTGTGGGCGCGTCCTAGGGTCTTGGTGTAGTTGGCGATCGCGTTGTACTGCGTCTGGAACGATCTCGAGAAGTTTGAAAACGAGGGGCGCGTGAGCGTGTAGGCGGCAGGCACGGCGAACATCTGCGTGTAGGTCTGCGTGGCCTTGGTGAACGACTCGTCTATGTTCTCGAACAGATAGGCCGAGGCCGTGGCCTTGAGGTAGAAATCCTTCGTGATGTCCCACTTCAGGACGGCCGAGGCCGTGATCCGGTTGAGCTCGTTGCGTCGGTTCGTCTTGCCCAGCCAGTAGACCGGATTGCCGTCGGTGTTGGAGTTGCCGGGATTCGGCACTGTCTTGGCGGAGTCGAGCCAGGGGTTGAAAGTCGGCCAGATGGCCCTCGTCCGGTAGAGCGTGTTGATCTCGGAACCCAGGGTGCCGTACTGCGATGATGTGGACATGTTTACCATGCTGCTCGCCTCGAGGTTCCGGCGGATCTTGTAGGAACCGTTCAGGTCGGCTGCATAGCGCTTGTAGCTGGTGCCCACGATGATGCCGTCCTCGCTGTAGTTGTCGAAGCTCGCATAGTACTTGCCCCGATCGTTGCCGCCGGCGACGTTGATGTAATGGTCATTAGTCCTGGTGTTGCGGAAAAGAGCGCTTTCGACCTCGCCACTGTGATCCTTAAAGATGATAGTGCCTCCATAAGGGTCGCTCACGGTATCCCAACCCTGCTGCAGTAGAGAAGCCGTCGTGGACGAATACCGGCGGATATCGAAGGAGGCGAGGTAGGCTGGGGTCGTCTGGGCGCCGTAGCCGGCTGTAGCCTCCACCTGTGCCAGAGTGCGGCCGGAGTTGAGGTTGCCGAG
>RGVM01000577.1 GCA_010027295.1 Chitinophagia bacterium | reverse complement strand
CCGGATGAGGGCGTTCTCGATATTGCCCCTTCTGAGTTTGAGCCTTCCAGTAGGAACGTGGAAATAGGTGTCACGCTGATGGTCCGTCCCTATGAAATCTGCTCCCTGGTTGAGCAGGAATTTCCGTATACCGGATGGGTCGCCACAACGGGCTTTGATCTCGACGTTCAGAACCATGGGGGACCGCCCGTTCGGGGCAGGCCAAAAGTAGTCAAATTTGGCCCGGAAGTGTCAGGCGTGAGAGGCAACTTTCCCATACTTCCCGGTCGGCTTGGCGCCGGGCATCTGCTGGAAGGCGGCAGCCCGAGAAACCTTGGTGGGGTTCGCTTCAGAATGTGCCTGTGCCAACGTCATGCGTTCGAAGCGAATGGCGCTCCATACATGGTCGAGGCTTGTCTCTTCTATGCCATGAAAGCCATGGTCACTGACGCAATCCCATCCACCCTGTCGGTTCAGGTCGCTGCTGATCTTGGATGCGGGCTTTGGATAGGCCACCCAGAGTTTGAAATCCTGGGAGAGAGCGGGCAGCACGTCGCAGAGGATGGAGGAGAGCTGGGTTTGGTTGACGGCGAAGACCAGTGCGAAATCGATCTTCCGACTTCTTAGCAACGGGGTGACATTCTTGGCAAACGACAGTTTGACGAATTGTTTTTCCACCGAGGAGGGCAGTCCTTGTATCAGCAGGTTCCGCTCATCCCGGTACTGGAGTTTTTCCAACATCGTTTGTATCATGGCAGCCGTGCTTTGGGAGTTGTGGACAAAGTTACGAAATTCTAAAAAATTACCTAAAATTCACACAAAGTCCGACTTGGGATGCAGCGAATAGTGGCATGAAGATGTCAGGACCGCCAGATCATTGATTTTGAGGCTTGTAGTACCTTGATGCTTCCTTGGCATATTCCTGAACGGAGCGTATCCGGGTGGCATCGGACGGGTGGGTGCTCAGGAATTCCGGAGGTTTCGGTCCCTTTCCACCGGCTTCGGCCATCCGCTGCCAGAATCCGGCGGCGGCATTGGGGTCGTAACCCGCCATGGCGGCGAAGATGAGACCGAAGCGGTCGGCCTCGAGTTCATGTCGTCTACTGAAGGGGAGTATCAGTCCGACGCCGGTTCCGATGCCATAGGCAGAGAGATAGAGGTTTCGGGTCTCGGCTGGCTTGTTGGTGAGGGCCACGTCCAGGGCGACGCCGCCGAATTGCTGGAGCAGCCCCTGACTCATCCGCTCGTTGCCATGCCGGGCGATGGCATGTGCCACTTCATGCCCCATAACGACGGCTAGTCCTGTCTCGTCACGGGTGACGGGCAGGATGCCGGAATAGACGACGACTTTGCCGCCGGGCATGCACCAGGCATTGAGTTCGTTCTTATCGACCAGGTTGAACTCCCATTGATATCCCTTGGTGATCTCGGGTTTGCCCATATCGGCAGCATAGCGGTCTACGGCGGCGGCAATCCGGGAGCCGACACGGGATACCATGACCTGCTGCGGTGTGGCCCCGGGTTTTACGACCGGGTTCTTCCCCAGGTAGTCCCTATACTGGGTGAGGGCCATGGCCTGCACCTGCCCCTCGTTCATGAGGAGGAGCTGCTTGCGGCCTGTAACGGTGTTCTTCTGGCAGGAGGCCGCAATGAAGCATAGCAGCAATGCCGGGATGATTCGCGTCATGAGGGTTGTTTTTCCTCCCCATCACCAACAATTCACGTACCAAAGGGCAGGGGTGAACGTACAGGAAATGTGAAATCGCAGAACTAGAAACGGCGGAAAGTCCTATCCCTCCGACGATCTCGGTATTTGAAGATGGGGGCCTTGCTCTCCGAGCCTTCGAGGAGCCGGGATATGTTCTTCTGGTGGGTGAGGATGACCATGAGGGCGACGGCCACCGCGAAAATCCGGTAGGTGTCGTTGTCCACATTGAACACGACGATGATGAAGACGGGAAAGGCAAGGCTTGCCAGGATGGAGCTGAGCGATACGAAGC
>RGVM01000576.1 GCA_010027295.1 Chitinophagia bacterium | reverse complement strand
CCACCCTTCGTGAACGTGCCCTGGTCGGGCAGTCTCGCATATCCCAGGGGCTCCATCACCCGCCGCGCCAACTACACCGAGCAGGTGACGTCCGTGTTCGGCGGCGACGAGATGAAGTTCAACGACAAGCTGACGGTCAACCTGGGCATGCGTTACGACTGGGTGAAGATCGACATGCAGGAGACCAAGCGCCCCTATGACACGGCCCTGTACCGCAACGTGTCCCACAAGGACTGGTCGGCTTCGCTCGGCTTCAACTATCTCATCAACCCCGGGTCCGCGATCTACGGCTCGATCAACCGCGCCTTCCGCGCACCCGACTATACAGCCTACACCTCGCTCGAGTACATCTCGATGACGAACCGCACCTTCCTGCGCGCCGCCAACGGCATCAACAAGAACGAAGTCGTCGTCAACACCGAGCTCGGATACCGCACGACGATCGGACAACTCTCGCTCGACGTGGCAGGCTTCCACACCAAGATCAACAACCGCCTGGCGAGCATCTTCGAGAACGGCATCGTCGTCTCCAAACCCTTCGGCAGCAACCGCATCTACGGCGGGGAGTTCTCCCTCACCTACCTGCCTGACTGGTTCAAGGGCTTCATGCTGCGCTCTAACCTCACACTCCAACGCGCCCAGTTCACAGAGTTCCTGATCCCCGTGGGCAAAGGGGGCGTGCTCGGGCTTCCCACGACGGCCCTTAACGTCAACCCGACTGGACAGCTGTACGGCAACGTACTCAAGCAGGACGGCACAAACTACTCGATCGACGTGAAGGGCAAGCAACTGCCCGGCGTGCCCGCCCACATCTTCAACCTCAACGCCAACTACCTGGGCGACCACTTCGGCTTCGACTACTCGGTGAACGTCAACGCCAAGCGCTACGCCGACCCCACACAGGTCATCGCCTACCCCGACCTGGTCATCATGAACGCAGGTGCCTTCCTGCGCATGAAGATGAAGGACAGGCAGGAACTCCGCATTGGCGCCCAGGCCAAGAACCTCCAGAACAACCAGGTCATCCAGAACATGGCCGGCCTCAGCGCCAGCGACCTGGCCCTTGGTCAGTACCAGGCCACTCCCAGCTGGACGGTGGGATCCAACGCCATCTGGGCCCAGAGCTACGTGCAGCTCCCCAGGAGATGGTTGTTCTATGTCGAGTTCAACTTCTGAGGCTGTCCATGAATGACACCCATCAGGAAGCCCCCGGCCATCCGGCCACGGGGGCTTCCTTATTTTTGTCTCATGCGGACACGACATGGATCCTTCAAGGATTGGTTCAGCCTGATCGCACTCGTAAGCCTTTCAACGAGTCTCTGTGCGCAAACGAATGGCAGGATCGCCAACGACTCTTCCCTACTGAAAGAGGAGGATACATGGCATGCCCATAGGCTGGAATCCCTCCGGGCGGAGGATGGATGGCTCAACTTGGCGGGGCTCTTCTGGCTCAGGGAGGGCGACAACAGCTTCGGAAGCGGAACGGGTGATGAGCTGCGTTTCCCCGAAGGCCGCATACCGGCCAAGGCTGGAATCCTGGTCAGGAAGGGATTCGAAGTCAGGCTGCTGACAAACGAGGCTTCCGGAGTGAAGGTCGATGGACAACCCGTACGGGAAGCGGTGGTCTTCGACACCGGTGCTTTCCGAACACCTGTACTCTCCTGCGGCTCGCTCAGATGGACGATCATCCGTCGCTCGGAACGTCTTGGCGTGCGCTTGCGCGATCTCGATCACCCTGCGCTCAAAAGCTTCACGGGCGTGGAACGCTACCCCGTCGACAGGGCCTGGCTCGTGCTGGCCCGGCTGGAGAGGAACCCCTTTCCCAAGTCTATTCCCATCTCCAACGTGCTCGGTCAGACGAACCTACTCCCCTCCCCTGGTCGGCTCATATTCACTTTACAAGGATCGACGTATGGGTTGGACGCACTGGAAGAGGGCGAGGAACTCTTCATCCTTTTCGGTGATGAGACCAACGGCAA
>RGVM01000575.1 GCA_010027295.1 Chitinophagia bacterium | reverse complement strand
AAGGCAACGTTCAAGATGACGCTTGTGAACTTGACCCAGAAGTCCACAGCGGACCACAGGCGATCGGACGGACCATCTTCATCGCCATCTCTTCTCGGCTCTGCTCGGCCGTGTGAGCCCATGGGACGCATCTTCCTCATGCACGTGAGCGCCTGCACCCCCCGCGCGAGCTTTGCCGTGTAAACGGGGCCAAGCCTGCCCGAGACGCGCACGCTCTACACTCCCTGCCCAGTACGCGTCTTCGAGTGAAAGTTCGAACCTCGTCGCAGGTCGACGCCGAAGTCGTGTATTGCTGCTCCTGCTGCCACGCCCACCTGGCCGACCACAAGGCGATCATCTCGAAGGCTTTCCAGGGCCGGCACGGCCGAGGCGAGCTCCCGGAAACTGAGCCGCCGCAGGTTCACAAGAGCGCCCTTGTAGGCCACATGGTATGCTTCCCGCATCGCGAAGTAGGGCTTCCGGATGGCGCCGAAGAGCGAGTCGCGGTACAGGAGCGTGGACCGCATCGACTTGAGCAGCATCACAGGCCCCTCCGTGAGGCGCAACAGGTAGCCCTTGGGGACGTTCCGGGTATCGGAGGAGACGGGCGGGTCGGCCAGCACGAAAGTGGGGGTGTCGATGCCCTGGAGGACCGTATCGAAGCGGATGGTCTTCACCATCTCCTCCTGCACGACCCGCTCGCCCCCATCCGGCAGGCGTGCGGCGAAGATGCCGTTGACGAGTGTGTACCGTACCGGGAATCGTCCCAGCAGTCTCCCATCCTTCAGATACAGCCTGGCGGGGGCCCATTCCGGGTTCCAGTACAGCGGCCCGGGGATGCCCTCGGGGTCCAGCCCGTCGAAGATGTTCTTGCCGTTGTTGTCGAGCGTGACGTCGGCACCCGAATGGGGACGGAAATACAGCCCGTAACTGGAGGTCGTCACCATGGATTCGCTGACGCGCCCCGGCTGGGCCGCCAGGAGCGCGGGCATGCAGAGGGCGACGAGGAGGACCCTGTTCCGCAGTTTGGCGGACCATATACTACCCGAGCGCAGATTATGTCTCATGTCTCCCATGATGCATCGTTTTCGGTCAGGGTCTTCCCGCCGCAGCCGGAAGCCGGTTGTCACTGACCTAGGAAGGTCTTCGCATAGTTCACCTTCAGGGCGTCCATGTAGGGCATCCTCGCCTTCACACGCGTCTTGAAGCCGTCGTAGTCCTTCTTCCCCTTGGGCGTCCAGGCCACTTCGGCCAGGGCGAGCGCGCGGGGGTAGGTCATATACTCGGCATACTTCATGTCGCCGATGTACTCAGTCCATACGTTGGCCTGCACTCCGATCACATGCTTCGCCTCCTCGGCGGTGAGTTCGGGGAGGTCGGGCTCGAAGGAATAGCACTTGGCCAGGGGGAGGTTGCCGCCGATGGCGAGGGGCTCACTGGCGGGCGCACCCTGGTAGTAGTCGAGGTAGAAGAAGCTGTTGGGCGACATCACAACGTCGTGACCCTGCTTGGCGGCCTCGACACCTCCCTTGACGCCGCGCCATGACATGACGGTGGCGTTGGGTGAGAGTCCCCCCTCCAGGATCTCGTCCCATCCCAGCAGGCGACGGCCCTTGGAGGTCAGGAACCTGTCGATGCGGCGGATGAACCAGCTCTGCAGCTCATGCTCGTCCTTCAACCCCTCCTTAACGTCAGGCTCGGTCAAGTCCTGCCTGTCGATTGCGTCAAAGAGTTCCTTGAGCATGTTGCTGGCATCACGCGAAGCGGTACGCAACGTATTTACATCGTCCCCAATACTTACTTCACGATTTGCGTTTACTGCACGCAACTGTTTGGCAAACTTATTACGCTCTCGGCGTGACTCAAACATAAAGAATTGCCGACTGGGTCCAGAGCCAGTACCTACCCAGAAGTTCCCGCGACGAACCAACGGGAAGAAAGGTCTAATCGATTCTTCACCTTCATAAGCGAGTCGGATCGTAGCCATCAGTTTGGCCTTTG
>RGVM01000574.1 GCA_010027295.1 Chitinophagia bacterium | reverse complement strand
CTCGGGCTGCTACGTCCCCAGCCACGATATCGCGTCCTTGGCGCAGAGGATTCGATGATGACATCCGAGTCGGCCCAAAGTCCGGTCGAGGTGACGAGTTGCGTCCGAGTCGTGCGCCGCCGAGTCGCGGCGAAGTAGTTCTGTCACCTCCAGCTTCAAGTCGCCGCGGCCCGCAGCCCTTGCACTGATGTCTGGCCGCCGGGCCGAGCTTCCCGCCTGCCGATGAGTTAGGCCCGCACAGTTCAACCACGGCCCACTGCCGCATCCCCGTGCAGGTTTCGCTCTTCTGTGTGGCGCCTGCCTCCTGGTCCCGCCGTCCCTTGACCGGCGGACCGCAAGCGCCGACACCATGCCGTCGGTACGGCATACGACGATGGGCTCGCGGGGTATAAACCGTGGGCACGCCCACTCCCCCCCGCGAGGCTCCTCCCTTCACGACCGTCGCCGCTTGAAGAGCATCCGGCCCAGCCGGTGCTCCTGCGACGCGATACGTCATGCCGTCGCCCCGGCATACAGCGATGGGGCCTCGCAGGTATAAACCGTGGACCTTCCCACTCCCCCTGCGAGGTAGATCCTTTACGAATGGCGGTACAAGACGTCCCTCCGGCCGAGCCGGGCCTCCTGCACCGCCATAAGTCCTGCCGTCGCCGCGGCAGAGGACGATGGGTCCCGTGGGGTACACCGTGGCCTGCCACTCCCCCACAAGGTTCCTCCCTCCACGCCCGTCGCCGCCCTAGGAGCACACCGGCCCAGCCGGGGCCCCCTGCGGCGCCGTACGTCCTGCCGTCGTCCCGGCAGACAGCGATGGGCCTCGCAGGTATAAACCGTAGCCCTTGCCACTCCCCCTGCGAGGTTGTCCTTGACGGATGGCGAAGCCTGGTGCCTCCCCGGCCGAGCCGGGACCCTGCACCGCTACCCGTCCTGCCGTCGCCACGGCCCAAGGGATGTCGCGGCAGGGCGGCGTCTGCCAGCTGCGAAGACTGATTCTTGCTGTGACCGCCGCCCTGCGTAGACTTGTTATGAGCTCCCAACGCACACAAGTCGCGCCCGCAAAACTATAGTTTTGCCTCCGTAAACTCCGATCATAACTAGAATTTTTGCGGGCGCGAGGCGATGGGAGTCAGAGGGAAGTCTATGTGTGGTCGTTCATTGTCAAACCGCAACCTGCGCCGCGCCGGCGCCGCATCGCGCGCGGCGCCGACGTGCGCCACGCGCGGACGCGCCCTGCGCCTCCGCCGCGGGTCCGCCACGTACACGCACGTAGTGGCAGCATCCGCTCCCGCCGTGCAGCTCCTGCCAAGCCGCACTGAAGTACTCCCGTCCACACATCTTCATCGCCGGTCGACGCCAACATCAGCCCTCAGAGATGATAGTCGCTTATGTGAAGCGTCACGGGTCAATTCATCATAGGCCGCCCCTCGGACCAACGGTCTGAAGACAAAATGGTGTTGCCCTCGCCTGTCCCATCTAGGAGCGAAGTCCCGCCGCCTGCCCTCGGCCGAGCCCGAGCACGAAGCCTCGCCTCGTCACGTAGCTCCCGGCGCGTCCGCAAGCAGCATCACGTCCCCCTCCATGACCCGCCGTGATCACCGTGTCCCCGGGCCCCAGCCGAGCTCCAGACGACGTGACCACCTGACCTTTACACGGCGGCACGAGCCTTGCACGTCCCCATTATAAGCGCCCGCACGTCCCCCCAACCGAGGCCGTGACTAGCGCCGTGACCCAACTAACTATCAGAGCCCACACCCCAGAACAGAAATGCGAGCAAAGCATGAAACTTGAACAAACCTTTGGACATACCCTTGTGCTTGAGTACGATTGCAACCAAAACTGTTAAGGAGAGGAGCGGCGGGCTGAGATCTGTGGGACGGCCCCAACTGTCTCACTGATCTTATCCTGCGTGACGAGACTGAGGCCCACAATCGGGCCAGCCACCTTTACCGGGGAAGGGGGTGGTCGGGGGTATCCTTGCATAGCAAGGGAGAAGCG
>RGVM01000573.1 GCA_010027295.1 Chitinophagia bacterium | reverse complement strand
CCCAGGCCGAGATAGCCGCCATCGTGGCCCTGATCGACCAGCCCTGGAAGGGCATCTCGGCTATGGTGAGCGATGTCAGCCGATACATCTACCAGCATTTCGGGTACACCAAGGGCATCACCACCATCGAGACGACGGTCGACCAGATCCTGGCACATCGAAGCGGCGTCTGCCAGGACTTCGCCCATGTCATGCTGCAGGTACTCCGCACCATGGGCATCCCCTCGCGATACGTGAGCGGGTATATCTGTCCCAACAAGAACGGCCTGAGGGGTGTCGGTGCCACCCATGCCTGGGTGGAAGCCTGGATACCGGGCCACGGATGGGCCGGCATCGACCCCACCAACAACGTATGGGTGACGGATGAGCACGTGCCGCTGGCAGTGGGCAGGAACTTCGGCGACTGCACGCCCGTCAAGGGGACCTTCAAGGGTCCTGCCCGCCAGCAGCTCACGGTGCACGTGTCGGTCGGCTACGAGGACGGTCAGACGTTCGAGGAGGTCAACGAAGTGCGCATGGCATCCCCCGGCTTCGAAAAAGAAGCACCCCCACTGCCGTCGGACCATCAGGCCCAGCAGTGAGGGTGCGCATGTTTTCGGTCAACACTCACTTGAGCCGGATTACCGGCATCGACTTCTCACGTACTAATTTATTGAAGGCGGGCACGTCCTCTCCCAGTACCTTCTTCCAGCGGGCGAGTTCCGCATCGGCCTGCGCCGAGAGGTCGGCGAAGACTTCGCGCGCCTGCCGGCTGGGGGCCATGTTGCCGCTGTTGGCGAGGTCGAAGACGCCGCTCAGCTTGTCGTTGATGCGGATGGGATAGTTGAGTACGTCCTGTCCACTCTTGGCCTTCGTCTGGTGAAGTTTCTCCTCGATGGCCGTGATGCGCTTACCGATGCTGTCGGCCATGGCCTTCACCTCGGCGGGGCAGTCGGCGCCCTGGCGCGAGACGAAGTCGGTCATCTGCGACCGCAGGCTTCGGATGTCCTTCACCGTCTTCTGCACCTCGTCGAACTTGGCCTGCACCTGGCGGAGGAACTCGAACTGCGCCTCGTAGTCGGCCTGCGAGACCTTGTAGTTGGGGTCGGCCAGCACGGTGAAGCGCTTGTCGACGGAGTCGTTGCCCACGCGGATGCGGACGGAATACTCACCCGGAGGAGCGAGGATGCCGGAGGGCGTGCCGTTCCAGAGGATCATCCCCTCGGCCCTGTCGGACGCGGGATAGGAGAGGTCCCAGTTGAAGCGGTTGAGGCCGGAGGTGAGTTCGAGCTTGTATTCTTTGGAACGGGTGGAATACGTACGCACTTCGCGCCCCTTGGGGTCGTAGACGGTGACGGATGCCCGTGTGCTGTCTGTCGCCTGGGCGACATGGAAGTTGACATTGACACCGCGGGGCGGGTTGCTGCCTGCGTTCACGGGCTTGGGCATGAACTCTGCGTAGCGACTGTTGACGATCGGCATGCGATAGACGGGGTTGACATCATAGGCATGCAGGCTCTTGCCGAGGATGGAGGCATCGGCCTGCTGCACCATCGTGAGGTCGTCGATCACCCAGAAGGCGCGGCCCTGTGTGGCCACGATCAGGTCGTTGTTCTTGATGGTGAGGTCGGTGATGGGCACGACGGGCAGGTTCTGCTGGAAGGGCTTCCAGCGGGCGCCATCGTCGTAGCTGATGTACATCCCGTATTCGGTGCCGGCGTAGAGGAGGCCCGGGCGCTTACGGTCGGCCCGCATGACGCGCGTGAAGTGCATGCGGTCGATGCCGTTGGTGATGGGCGTCCAGGTCTTGCCGTAGTCCTCGGTCCGGTAGATATAAGGGGCGAAGTCGTCGCTCTTGTACCGTGTGCCCGTGATATAGGCGGCTCCCTTTTTGAAGGGGTGGGGCTCGATGGCATTCCACATCATCCACTGGGGGCAGTCCTTCGGGGTGACGTTCTGCCAGTTCTTCCCGCCGTCGCGACTGACATGCAGGAGGCCGTCGTCGCTGCCCGTCCA
>RGVM01000572.1 GCA_010027295.1 Chitinophagia bacterium | reverse complement strand
GGTGCCACGGGGATACCTTTTAGCTCCGGCAGGTTCGCCTCACAACCTCATGGCCTTAACGAACCGGATCCGTCCGTTCCTGGTGGCATCGCAAGAGCGTTCCGTGTGGCACCGTTCCCGACGCTTCGGTCGGGATCAAGAGACTCGGGTGCCACGGGGATACCTTTTAGCTCCGGCAGGTTCGCCTCACAACCTCATGGCCTTAACGAACCGGATCCGTCCGTTCCTCGTGCCACAGCAAGAGCGGTCCGCGTGCCCCATCGGTTCCGCGTGGCACCGTCTCGGGTGCCACGCCTGCGAGCTCGAAGCCTGCCTTTTGGGCAGCCCCATGGACCTTCCTCCGTGAGGACCTACGAGCCGTGGCACCGTCCCGGGTGCCACGGGGATACCTTTTTTGCCCGCAAGCTTCCCTTGACAACACCATGGCCTTCTCAAGCTGCCATCCATCGGTTCCGCGTGGTACAGCATGAGTGTGCATCTTGTCATCCGCTATCCGTGCCACGTGGCACCGCAAGAGCGTTCCGCGTGGCACCGTTCCCGACGCTTCGGTCGGGATCAAAAGACTTGGATGCCACGCCTGCGAACTCAAAGCCCGCCTTTTAAGCAACCTCGTCAGACCTTCCTCCGTGAGAACCTGCGAGCTGTGGCACTACGCCATAGGCGCATGCCACGGGGATGCTTTTTAGCCCCGCTAGCTGCACATGACAACGTCATAGCCTTCACGTGGAGCAACCCACCTAGGCGGGTCCTCGTGGCACCGCAAGAGCGGTCCGTGTATCTCCGTCCGCCTGCCCCATGCTCCTGGATCACCCCCTATGCATTTTGACTCTGCCTACCCGCGTGTTACATTTACTTCAGTTTCCATACCTATCAACATGAACCTCCGTCTGAGATATCCGCTGGCCGCCCTGCTCGCAGCCTTCTACCTGTTCTTCGCTGCGCCCCTGCAGGCGCAGAACAGGGTCCGCCCGATCGACCTGCCCAACAAATGGAACAGCCTCCTCCAGGGCAACATGCCGCTGGTGATCAGCGCCCCGCATGGCGGACTGAACAACCTCGAGACGGTACCCGACCGGACCTGCGACGACGCCGTCACGGTGACCGATGTGAATACGGCCGACCTGGCCGTCGAGATCGCCGAACGGCTGCAGGCCGACCACGGGCTGACACCCTACCTCGTCATCTGCAACATCTCCCGGAAGGACATCGACCCCAACCGGGAGCTGGAGGCCGGCACCTGCGGCAACGAGAAGATGCAGCGCTGCTGGGAGGAGTTCCACGGACTGATCGATGGCGCCCTCCGCGAGGCCGTCAGACAACACGGCTTCTGCCTGTACATCGACCTTCACGGCCACGGACACACGGAGCAACGTCTCGAGCTGGGCTACCTCCTCGACGCGAAGGAACTCGAGCGGTTCCACCGCACCGGAACCCTCCCGACGGAGGGCACGTCCGTCGACCGGCTGGTGCGCGACAGCATCGATGTCACGAAACTGCTCTTCGGCCCCCGGGCTTTCGGCACCCTGATGGCCGAGGCCGGCTTCCCTTCCGTCCCGAGCCGTCAGGACCCCTTCCCGCAGGCCGGACAGAAATACTTCGGCGGCGGCTACAACACGCGCCGCTACACGGGCCCCGACTACCCCAACGTCTTCGGCTGGCAGATAGAATCGAATATGAAGGGCGTGCGCGACAAGAACGGCAGGCCGCTCTTCGCCGCCGCCTTCAGCCGCGTGGTCGTGCAGATGCTGCAGGAGCAGCGCGGATGGAAAGTGCCGTCGGCGGCACGCTGAGCGTGGAGGCATCCCATCGGCGGGGGGCCTGAGGATCGAGGGTTCCTGTCACCAGTTGCGGTGGCATCATCTCCTTGAACGCATCCATGACAACCACTACCGTTGCCACGGTGTATGAAAACATCGGACAACGGCTCACCGCACCCATCGCACCGTGCGGCTCGCCCCCCGGCTGCCGACAGCGCGGATGGAGTAGACGCCCGATGG
>RGVM01000571.1 GCA_010027295.1 Chitinophagia bacterium | reverse complement strand
TCGGCGCCAGGACGATGTTGTACTCCAGCCCCTTGCTCTTGTGAATTGTCACGATGCGGACGGCGGCCTCGTCGCTCTCGATACGCTGCTGATATTCGTCACCGTCGCGGATCTCGCCATCGATGCCCTTCTTGAGCCACTGCAGGAGTTCCCGGGCGTCGTAGCGCCTGCGCTCGGAGACTTTGTGGACGATTTCCGTGAGTTGCAGGATGTTGGATGCCGTCCGCTCGGGATTGGGCAGCCGGGTGTCGGAGAACAGCTCCCCGATGCCGTGGTCGGCCAGGAAGCGACGCAGCATGACGAAGACGCCGTCATTCACCCAGGTGTCCCGGTAGTTCCGGAACCGCGAGAGGATGGCCTCCTCATCCGCAGCCGCGAGCCGGTCGAGGTCGTAGCCCGCGATATGCGAGAGCAGGGCCCGGTTGATGTTCGCCCGAGTGGGGTCTTGCACGGCCACCATGACATGGTACAGCTCGCGCGCCTCCTGGGAGTCGAAGAGCCTGGCGGAGCAGGAGAATCGGCGACTGCTCTATGTCGCAGTGACAAGGGCCCGGATGGCATGCTTCATCCAGGCCTCGACCGCAAGCTATTATGCTAAGTCCTCCCTTCGCTACCTGCGGAAAGAGATTGACTCGGTGTCGCCCCAGCCGGCCTTGCTGGACTCCGAGTGGGACATCGACGTGGATGGCCGCATCCCGCTGCCGATCCCCGCTGCGCAGGAGCAGGCCGTGGCGCGGGTCTATGCCGAGGCGCCCTCTTTCAGAGGTAACCTGTTGCAGCCCCTGTGGCGGCGGACGAGCTACTCCGGACTGAGTCCCGACCATGCGACTGTTCCAACCCCCCGGACGGAAGGCTTCGATTCGGCCTACGACGAGTTCGTCTTCCGCACCATCCGGCGCGGCGCACACACGGGCAACCTCATCCACTACATCATGGAGCGGGTCGACTTCACGCGTCCCGACTTCTGGGGGAACGTGGTCGACAAGGCCATCCGTCGGCTCTCCGGCCGGCAGCCCGAGAGCTTCACGACGATGATGCAGGAGCTGATCCGGCAGGTGCTCGGCACGGTCGTGCATGCGGGGACCGGACTGCGGCTGTCGGACATCCCCTGGGAGGACCGCCTCAGCGAGCTCGAGTTCGACTTCCCCCTGTCGGTCTTCCACACCGAGGCGCTGACCGCCATGACGGCGGGCTCGGATACGCCCTTCGCCGTGAAGGCGGCGAGCCTGGAGGGCATCATGAACGGCAAGGTCGACCTCGTCTTCCGCCACGGCGGGAAGTACTGGATCCTCGACTGGAAGTCGAACCACCTCGGCGACCGGGCTCTCGACTATTCGGTTGACCGTGTCCGTGAGGCGATGGCCGACAACAACTACCATCTCCAGTACCATATCTACACGCTGGCGTTGCGGCGCTATCTGTCGGCACGGCTGCCCGACTTCGACTACGACCGTGACTTCGGGGGATGCATCTACCTCTTCGTCCGAGGCATGCGTATGGGGGCGGACACCGGCATCTTCGTTCATAAGCCCGAGGCGGCGCTGCTCGACCGCATGGAGGAGTTGACGAGTGGGAGGGGTGCGGCGTGAAGGGCGTCGAGATGAAAATATGAAGATATAAACCAGGAAAAAAACTCGCCATGGCCGTCAGGATTATGCATACTGCCGACAACCATATCGGCATTGAATTCAGGAACCAGCCGGTCCTTCGTGACAGGCTGAAACAGGAGAGGCTGGAAGCCCTGCGTCGCATCGTCGCCGAGGCAAGTGCGTGCCATTGTCATTTCCTGGTCGTGGCAGGCGACCTTTTCGACAGTGTCAACGTCCCTGCAAAGCTGATCGCTGATGTGAGTGGCATCCTGGGGGCGTTCACCGGGGATGTACTGGTGTTACCGGGCAATCATGACTTCTATGAAGGGAGGGATTCGAGACTTTGGGGGGAGTTTCTGCAAAAGGCCGCTGGTCCAAACATCCATCTTCTTTCCGAACATGCACCGGTCGTGTTTCATG
>RGVM01000058.1 GCA_010027295.1 Chitinophagia bacterium | reverse complement strand
GTGTATCCATCCACCAACGGTTGATATATGGGGTAGGGAGTGTTGTGCAAAGAGGACGAAATCGGCGATGTGGAAACCTGACGGCCATATCTTTGCGTCCATCCCACAATGACAGGCATGGAGACGACCGTAGCGACAGCGGAGCAACTGGGCCTGAGGCCCGATGAGTTCGAGAGGATCCGGCAGATTCTCGGCCGGACGCCCAATTTCACCGAACTGGCGGCCTACTCCGTCATGTGGAGCGAGCATTGCAGCTACAAGAACTCCATCCGCTGGTTGAAGACCCTGCCGCGCGACGGCGGCCGGCTGCTCGTGGCGGCGGGCGAGGAGAACGCCGGACTGGTCGACATAGGGGACGGCCTCGGTGTAGTATTCAAGATCGAGTCGCACAACCACCCCTCCGCCATAGAGCCCTTCCAGGGTGCGGCCACCGGTGTGGGCGGCATCCACCGTGACATCTTCACCATGGGGGCCCGGCCGATCGCTGCGTTGAACTCGCTGCGTTTCGGCGACCTCTCCGACCCCCGGACCCGACATCTCCTCGGCGGGGTCGTACACGGCATCGGCCATTATGGGAACTGTTTCGGTGTGCCGACCGTGGGCGGTGAAGTGTACTTTGAGCGTTGCTACCATACAAACCCTCTCGTCAATGCCATGAGCGTCGGCATCGTGGAGGCCGGAGGCACCGTCAGCGCGACGGCCGAAGGTATCGGCAATCCTGTCTTCATCGTGGGCTCCGCCACAGGCAAGGACGGTATAGGTGGTGCCTCCTTTGCGTCGGCCGACATCACAGAGGATAGCGCGCAGGACCTCCCCGCCGTCCAGGTGGGCGACCCCTTCCAGGAGAAGAAGCTCCTCGAGGCCTGTCTGGAGGTCATCCCCACCGGTGCGCTGGCCGGCATGCAGGATATGGGTGCCGCGGGTATCATCTGCTCCACAGCCGAGACGAGTGCCAAGGGCGGCGTCGGGATGCGCATCGACCTCGACATGGTGCCTACCCGCCAGCAGCATATGAAAGCCTGGGAGCTCCTCCTCAGCGAGAGCCAGGAACGTATGCTCATGATTGTGCGGAAAGGTCGCGAGGAAGAGGTGTTGGGCATTTTCGCCAAATGGGACCTGCCCTGCTCCCAGATCGGCAACGTGACGGACGATGGCATGCTACGCTTCTTCCGCCACGGCGTGGAGGAGGCCGTCCTGCCCGCCGAGAGCCTCGTGCTTGGCGGTGGCGCGCCTGTCTATGAACGCGAATACGCAGAGCCGGCATACATGCAAAAGGTGCGGGCCTTTTCGCCGGACTCAGTATCCGCGCCTGCTGATCTGCGCCCCGTCGCAGATTTTTTGGCCACACTGCCCAACATCGCCAGCAAGAAATGGGTCTATGAGCAGTACGACAGCATGGTAGGCACGGCCAATACCTCCACCAACGACCCCTCCGACGCCCCTGTAGTCTGGGTGAAGGGGACGCGAAAGGCGCTGGCCATGACGACCGACTGCAACAGTCGCTATGTGTATGCAGACCCTTACAAGGGCTGCATGATCGCCGTCTTCGAGGCTGCCCGCAACATCGTCTGCAGTGGCGGAGCGCCGCTGGGCGTCACCAACTGCCTCAACTTCGGCAATCCGTACGACCCGGGCGTGTACTATCAGTTCGTGCACGCCATACAGGGCATGGGCGAGGCCTGTCGGCTGCTAGGCACGCCCGTCACCGGCGGCAATGTCAGCTTCTATAACCAAAACCCTGACGGGGCGGTCTATCCGACACCTACGATCGGGATGGTGGGGCTTCTTGAGGACGTCGACGGTCGGATGGGCCTCTCCTTCAAAAGTCCCAGTGACGTCATCTACCTGCTCGGTCATCTCACAGACGATATCGCCTCTTCGGAATACCTTCACAAGTGGCATCGCGTGGAGCATTCACCCGCCCCGCATTTCGACGCCGCCGCAGAGATGTTGCTGCACGAGGCCGTGGCCGGGCTCATCCGCGAAAAGCTCATCCTTTCTGCTCACGACATCAGCGAGGGCGGACTCTTCATATCCCTCCTCGAGAGTGCTATGGCCGGTGGCACTGGATTTTCCGCGCAGCGTCCCGATGACGGCCCCCGCCCCGACGCCTTCTGGTACGGTGAGTCGCAGGGTCGTGTCGTCGTCTCCGTGGCACCCGATGCCGCTGTAGCCTTCGAGGCCCGGCTGACGGGAGGGAAGCTGCCCTTCCGATGCATCGGCGAGGTGACCGAGGAGGCCATCCTGGTGGACGGTGCCGACTGGGGTCCTGTCAGCGATTGGAAGAGACGCTATGATGATGCCATCGGCTCCCGCATGGGCGCCCATCAACCGGAATGATCATGACGTCGTTAAGCCTGACAGGAGCAGAAGCTTCGGCAAAGCAGGATGGGGCAGGTTCCTACACCATCGTAACGGGCGCCGCCGGGTTCATAGGTAGCCGCATGGCCAGGCTACTGAACACACTCGGTGAGCGACGACTCATCCTTGTTGACAGATTCAACCGGGCGGACAAGCAACCGAACCTCGACGGTATCGACTTCGCCTTCAAGGTCGACCGCGACATCCTCTTCGAATGGCTCGAAGCGGAAGGCCCCCCCATCGACCGTTTCTACCACCTCGGCGCACGTACCGACACCACCGAGTTCGACTACAGCATCCACGAACGCCTGAACGTCGAGTACTCCCGAAAGGCATGGGCATTCTGCACCCGCCATGGCATTCCGATCGTCTATGCCAGTTCCGCCGCCACCTATGGCGATGGCATCCTTGGCTATTCGGACGCCCATGATATGCCCGACAGGCTACAGCCCCTTAACCCATACGGCGTCTCGAAGAACGAGTTCGACAAGTGGGCCCTGCGTCAGACAGAGACCCCGCCTCACTGGTATGGATTGAAATTCTTCAACGTCTACGGACCCGGCGAGTCGCACAAGGGGCGCATGGCCAGTGTCGTCTTCCACGCCTTCCGCCAGATCCGCGAACGTGGGTTTGTGGAGCTCTTCCGTTCGCACCGGCCCGGGTTCCGGGACGGATGGCAGCTGCGCGACTTCATCCATGTGCGCGACGTTATTAAGGTATGTCGCTGGCTGGCCACCTCCCTTCCTGCATCGGGACTCTACAACCTAGGTACCGGCAGGGCGCGCAGCTTCGAAGACCTCGCAAAGGCCACATTCGCAGGCATGAGCATCGAGCCGGATATCCGTTACATCGACATGCCCGCAGACATCCGCGACAAATACCAGTATTTCACCGAAGCCGACATGCACAAGCTCCGAGAGGCTGGCTACTCCGATCCTTTCCTGTCACTGGAAGAGGGCGTGACAGACTATGTCAGCGGATTCCTGCTGCCCTCGGCAGTAGGGCAACCCTGATCCGCGAAGTCTGGCCAGCCCACCAAACCCAAGCCGATGGACATCACACCCGACACAAGGCTGGTACGTGCGGAAGACCGGTACCTATCCAACCCGGTCGGCGACGATGTCATGCTGCTCGACCTTGTCACCGGCGACTATGTCGCGCTTAACGAGCCTGCCGCCCGCATCTGGGACATGCTGCGCGAGCCCCGTTCCGTCCGCGAGCTGACGGACACGCTCGAGGGGCTCTTCGATGTAGCGCCGGAGATATGCCTGGCAGATACGATCGAGTTCCTTCGCAGCATCGACGCCCTTCGCCTCCTGTCGCAGGCCTGAGACCCGTAGCATGTCGATCGTCCGGCGCATACGAAGCTACCTGGCCAGCTCCTCGCTGGAGCGCAGGCTCTTTGCGGCAGCCTTCCTCCTCACGGCATGTTTCCGTATTGCGCTCCTCGTCATGCCTTTTCGTCGCGTCATCGGCTGGCAGGGCGTTCCCGGCGAGGAGAGTCCCGACGCAGCAGACCCCACCTCACGTCCCTATCGGGAGGCCTTGCACCGGGCACTGCTGCTTGCCGCGCGGTATGCCCCGGGGCTTGCCACATGTTACACCCTCTGTCTCGCAGGTAAGTGGCTGCTACGAAGAAAGGGCCTGCCCTCCACCCTCTATGTCGGCTTCCGCAAGGTGGGGGACGGGCGTTACGAAGGACATGCCTGGCTGCGTTCCTACGATGCCTGGATCTCGGGTGGCGGCAGTCGGAGCCTATACGACGTACATTCGTTTTATACCTGAGAAACCCTGATTGGGTGCAGGCGAAGCGGATGGGTATCTGTCTGAACATGATTGTCAAGGACGAGGCTGCGCGTCTGCCCCGTCTCCTCGCCTCCTTGGAGGGAGTGGTGGACGCCTGCGTGGTCTGTGATACAGGTTCGTCGGACGATACCGCCGAGTTGGTCCGTGCCTGGGCCGGCCGCCTCGGGATTCCATGCCGGGTGGCACATCACACATGGCGTGATTACGCCACCAACCGAAACCTTGCCCTCGAGGAAGCCCTGTTGTCGCGCGGGGAAGGGCTGCACGACTGCGGATGGGTGATGGTAATCGATGCCGATGAAAGGATCCAAGCCCAGGACACTGCTTGGAAGGCGGACCTGGAGCCGGGATGCTCCTATGCGGTGCATGTGCGGTCGGGGGACGTTTCCGTGCTGCGGCCGTTTTTGCTGGATATCTGTCGGACCCGCTGGGTCTGGCGAGGGCGTGTACACAACTGGGTTCAGGACAGCAATGCCGAGAATCGATTCGGCTTTCTTTCCCGCGTTCAGATACTGACAGGTGTACAGGATGGCGTCAGTGCACATCCCTCTCGGGACCCCGTCCGGAAGGCGGAGGCCGATAGGCTGGCACTCATTGAGGAGCTTCAGGATTCAGACAGGACGACAGACAATGCCCATCGTCGCTTCCAGCTCGCCTACTGCTGCCTGCTCGCCGGCCGGTATGCCGAGGCGGCTGAGCGCATGGTGGCGCTGTTGCAGGAACCGGCCCTCCATCCCGAGATACGCTATGCTGCAGGCCTTTTGGCCGCCAGGTCGCACTGGATCTCCGGTTCGTCAGATACACAAGCCATGGCATGGCTCATGGAGTCAGCCACCCTGGCCCCCGACAGATGGGAGGCGCCTTTCCGGATCGCCCAAATCCTCCGAAAAGGCGGCGAACTGCGTTCCGCCCTGGCTGTGCTGCCTGCCACACATTTGCCACGACCGACTATTGAAGGCACTTTCTGGGTCGAACATGACGTTTATGAATGGAGACTTGCCTACGAGCGGGCCTTCCTCTTCCACCTAAACGGGAGGCATGCGGACGCCTTGGAGGCCACCGCCTCCCTGCTAACGGAAGGCTGCTTGCCCGAACCTGAGGCGGGTTTCCTCAGGGCCCTGTTGCATCGCATAGAAACCATCCGAAGAGATGGGTGAATGCGTCGAAACACAGTCGAAATGAGCACCCTGTACGGCATTTGTAGGTCGGAAGGTCCCGCTTCGCGCGGAGATGCCGGCCTTCGCATGCTCGAGGTGATGGATCACTGGGCGGCCGACCGCCGGGAGACCTCCGAGGAGGGTGGCATCCTCCTCGGGCACCTTTTGCTGGAGACCGGAGCTGTGAGATCGGAGGCCGGCATCGAACGTCTGGACAGGCTCACCATCGCTGCCGACCTGCGGCTAGACAACCGAGGGGAGTTGCTACATATTGTCGGTATCGATCCGGTCAGGGCTTCATCCTTGTCGGATGCCATGATCGTGCTGCATCTCTATCGAAAATCCGGAATCGAGGGACTCAGTCGGCTCATCGGTGACTTCGCCATCGCCATCCACGACCCGGAAGCGCATGCGATGGTGTGCCTGAGAGACCCGATGGGTGTCCGGCCTTTTCATTATGCGATACTGGGCAATGACCTGGTATTTGCATCCGAGCCCCGTGGCGTCCTAGCCCATCCGGAAGTCGATGCCTCCCTAGACGAGGACTTCATCCTCCGGCTCATGGCCGGTCTGCCTCCCGATCCCGATGCCACCTTCCACGTGAGCATACGCCATCTGCTACCGGGGCATGTCCTTCATTGGCAGCCCGACAAGCTGAGCATCCGGCCCTTGCGGGTCTTGTGCATCCCCCCGTTGCAGCGATTTCGAGGTCCGGCGGAATGCCGCGAGGCATTCCGGGAGATACTCCGGACAACCGTGGCCTGCCGATTGCCGGAGACAGGTCCGGTAGGTGTCGAACTCAGCGGCGGCCTCGATTCAAGCGCCGTGGCTGCCTTCGCGATGCGTTCGGTGTCTGACGCCGAACGGATACATAGTTTCACGAATGTGGCCACGGGAGATGTATCCGCAGTACAGCCCGCCGAGGACGAATGGGCTTACGCCTCGGCCGTCGTGTCACATTGCGGTATCCGGAACTCCGTCCGAGTCTCGCAAGGGGTATGGCCCGATCCGTTCCAGCCACTTGACCTTCATATCTCCGATCATTCCGGTGTCGACATCATCAGTCCCTTCTGGCTCGAACCCGCGCGACGCCTCATGCGGGAGAAAGGGATACGAATATGCCTATCGGGGTTTTTCGGCGACGAGGTCGCGACACATCCCTCACGGCTGCACTATCACGACTTACTCGATGACGGCCGCCTGCTCCTATACCTGCGGTCCTGCATCGAACGCCGGGATTACATGCTCCCACTCCGCCGGCTGGCCGGAGCCATCCTGCCCGCACCTCTGGTTCGATGGAGCAGAAAGTCGACTTCCCCTGTTTCTGCCGACTACGGCTATCTCCTGGGAACCCCACCTTCCACTCGGGTTTCACAGGCCGAAGAAAGCCTCAGGCCATTCAGTCACCGCAGACTCCTGCTGGGGCTCGCAACGAGGCTGCATGCCCGGCGCCGTATGCAGAACGAATCCATCGCGGCCATCCGACACCGCCTTGTACCGCGCTACCCATTTGCCGACATCCGTCTGGTAGAGTTTATACTTTCACTGCCTGCCGAATGGACAGGTCGTGCCGGAACCGACAGGTATCTGTACCGCAGCAGCCTCACCGGCATCGTACCCGAGATGGTGAGACTCCGTACCGACAAGCATGTATCCACTGGTTTATTCCCCGTTCTTGAACTGAAGGCCGTGTCGCAGGAGCTGCGGCGGCAGCTCTCCGAAATCGGTGCATCCCACCGACACCCGCTCGCACTGCGCCTTGATTTTAAACGAATCGACCGCGACCTCGAACCCGGTCGTCCCGACAACTGGTGGGAGGGAGGCTTCTTCCCAAAGGTGCCCTTTCACATCCTCGCCCTGGCCAGATATTTCGATGAGAGGAGGCGATAAAGTGGCCATCCGTGTATCGCTCGGTCGGAAGGCTATTCCGAATCCGGCTGAAAGCGTATCTTCACATCAAACTTTGAAAGCTGTGGAAAACCCCGACAAGAAGGAAACAACCGGATCTTCCGGTTCTCATCCGTCTGCGGCGGACCGCCCGCAGTCAGTTGTACGCAAGCCCTGGCGAAAGCCCGAGGCCAAACTGATTTCTAAGTTCACCATTCTGGCACTGGGACCCACGCCGGGTGCTCTAGAGAACTTCACCTTCTCCAACAAGTCCATCTGATCCGGCGCATATCTTTTTGAACATACCGGTCGTAGATTGTCGGATGGACGAAATGTAATCCCTGCATCACTGCCAAAACTCGCTCACCCTTCCTCGCTGCCGTTCTTACACATCCATTCCTCGATTCTGTCGCAGAAACTGCCCAGGTCAGCGTCCCGCCTGCGGGTCGCGTATCTGACCGGTATGATTCCAACCAAGGATCCGATGGTTTTCAAGTGTGCCTGCTGCAGGGCCGACTCATGGATGAATTCGCGTCGGTAGATGTGGCGGGAAAGGGCGAGGAATGCCTCGTTTCCGTACAGCAGCTCACTCGATACAACGGGTATGTCGGCCTCTGTGTACCCCAGGACATAGATTTGGCCTATTTCTACGCCATGGGAGTCGGCCTCTTCGCGAAGTATCTGTCCGTACTTCTCTGTGCCGGGCCAGATGCGGAGGCTACGGTCGTAGCGGGGGTCGCCGATTTTGTCGAGGGTCTCCGCCGTGAGTTTCAGCATCGGGTAGGAGGGATGTGCAACGGGTCTCGCTGCCCCCTCCTGGGGCGGTTCTATCACGCAGGTGTCGTCGGTGAGGAAGCGGTATCCTCTTCTGCGGAGTTCCGCCACGACGGACGACTTTCCGCTCCCGCTCTCTCCCGCAAACAGCAAAGCGCGCCCCTGGTGCAGGATGCCTGATGCGTGGAGGAGGAGCCGACCACGCTGCATCAGTGCCGCCGCCATGCATACGGTGAGCAGGTGGATTCTGACCTGTGCGGGGTCTGCGTCCGGACTGGGCGTCACGCGTATGTGTGTGCCATGGTCCACCTCGTATTCGGCGATCCCGGCGAGTCGGAGCCGGAAGGCGGCCATGTCGAACCGCCAGGCGTTGGCGGAGGATTCCGGCCATGCCGAAGGGGTGTCATATATCAGGGAAATCTCGATGTCGGCATCCGGGAATGCGGCCTCGTTCAGCTCGGGGAATTCGATTTCCGAACGTACATTTATTCCGAAGGCCCTGTACCGATATGTCTCGCAGCGGGGTTTCATTGCAACCGTGGCGCCTGTCATCGCTTGTGCAAATGTAGCCCATAACATATCCCTGCTCATGTACGGAGACTTTATCTCCATGAACGATATCTCCCAGTTCCGTTCGCCAGAGGCTGCCGCGATGGTGCAGATGCTTCGAGTCGCTGCCGGCACGCTGTCGGCCTCGGAGGCGCTGTCTGGCATGCCTTCCCGGAAGCCATCATCGCCGGTACTGCTCGGGATGATGACCGGGCACGGCATCTGCGGGGCTGCGATACCATCTGCATTGACGAATGCGTGGCTGTCGGCCGGCGACCGGGAAACGCTGCTGGCCTCCGACCATTCGGCGGCGCTCTGGAATCTCACCTTGTACGCTGAGCAGCAGTCATTGCGCCGTATACTCGATGAAACGGGACTGCCCTATCTGTTTGTAAAGGGCCTCATGTTCGGGTGGTTGCTGCACGGCGACCTCACGACGCGCGCGACGCGCGATATAGACGTGATGGTCCTTCCGGCGCACGTGGCTGCATTTCGCACCTGTTTGTTATCGGCAGGCTACGAGGAGGTCTACCACTTCCCCATGGCCCATCAGTCCTACGCCCGCTGGCTCAACCGCGAGGCCGTGTACCGCAAGAGGCTCTCCGAGGGTGTGTATGTGCATGTGGAGTTGCAGTGGTCGCCGGTACTCTCCTTCTATGGGATACCGGTCGAGACATCCCGTCTATTCGAGGGCTCCATGATTGTCCCACTTGGAGGGTTCGATTGGCGGATGCCATCCGCGGAGGCGCATCTCATGGTGCTGCTTCTCCACCATGGGGTGACCGACGGTTGGAGGTCTTTGCGGCACATCCTCGACGTTTCCCTTTTCCTGCGGCGCCTGGGCGGGGAGGTGGAATGGACCGGGATGCGTGCCCTTCTCAGGGGCATGGGAATGATGCGCAATGCCTCCGCGGGTTTTGCCCTCTGTCGCGCGTTAGCAGGCGTGGATGTCCCCGAGGGCTTCGAAGTGGGGGAGGGGCTGCGCCACAGGCTGGAGGCCACCCTGCTCTCGGAGCGGCCCCTCACGCGCGACCAGCGGAGCTGGGCCTTTTTAAGGCGACAATGGTATCTGGCCGATGGCGCCCGTGGGAGGTCGCGACTCGTCTTCGGACAGATCCGGAAGGCCATTTCGCCCGGGCTGGCGGAACTTGAGGGCATACCTCTGCCGCAATGGCTGTTCCCTCTCTATTATCTGTGCAAGCCGTTGAGGCCGCTGC
>RGVM01000570.1 GCA_010027295.1 Chitinophagia bacterium | reverse complement strand
CCCTCGCGGTTCCGGTTGAAACCCGTGGTGTACTTGTAGGTCACCTGGGCCGAACCGGCCTTGCCCTGCCTGGTGGTTATCAGGATGACGCCGTTGTTGGCTCGGGCACCGTAAATGGCCGTGGCGGCCGCATCCTTGAGCAGTTCGATGGACTCGATGTCCTGCGCCGCGACGTCGTTGAAGGCCCGGATGATTCCGTCGACGACGACGAGAGGCGCTCCTGGACTGTTGATCGAGGCGCCGCCACGGAGCAGGATCAGCGGCGTGGCGCCCGGACTGCCCGTCGCATTCACCACCTGGAGGCCCGAGACGGTCCCCTGTAGGGCCGTGCCCACGTTGGCCCGGGGCGTGGATGCCAACACCTGCCCGTCAAGCTTGGCGATGGCGCTGGTCACGTTGCGGCGCGACTGCGTGCCGTATCCCACCACCACCACCTCGTTCAGCTTGGCATTGTCCGGCTTCAGGACGATCTCCAGCGTTGCGCTCGTACCGACCGCCACCTCGCGCGGGACGAAGCCGACGATCGTGACCACCAGCAAGTCCTTCGGACCGGCATTGATGCTGAAGGAACCATCGGCAGCCGTCTGGACACCCGATGTACCGCCCTTCACCACGATACTGACTCCGGACAGGGGCGACCCATCCTCCGAAGCGACACGGCCACTGACCTTGCCCGTCTGGGCCGTGGCCAGCCCCGCACACGCCATGGTCAGCATCAAGAGGAATAATACCTTTCTCATGTTTGGATGTATTATGGGTTTAATACCGTAATATGTCATACATATGTCAATTATACGTAATTGTTTCACATTAACAACTTTTTTTTAAAAAAAAATTAAACGGACATTTACTGAAACCTATCGAAGCCAGCCCACCACCCATGCCCATCACCAGACTCAGGCCTATCGAACACCTCACACAGGTCGACAAGATCGAGAACCGCCTGGAGGAATACTTCAAGGAAGGCCATTTCAAGCCGGGCGACTTCCTCCCCAAGGAGGTCGACATCGCCCAAGCCCTGGGCGTCAGCCGCACAGCTGTCCGAGAAGCCCTCTCCCGCTTCAAGACACTCGGCATCATCGAATCCAAAAAGAACCGGGGCATGATGCTCACGCGCCCCGATGTATTGGGAAACATGCAGCGGGTCATGGACCCCCGACTGCTCGATGCCGAGACCATGCGCGAGATGTTTGAAATGCGCCTCGTCATCGAGATCGGACTAGGACATATTCTCTTCCGCCGCATGACCCCTGACGATATCGAACGTCTCGAAGAGATCGCCGACCGGGAGCAACGCAGCGATGACCGCATCGAAAGACTCCGCCTCGACGTCGAGTTCCACGCACACCTCTACCGGATGTCCGGAAACGATACCATCATCCGTTTCCAGAACATGCTCATCCCCATCTTCGACATCGTCGACAAGGTCCATGCCACCCGGACGGACATCACCCCCCCCAGCCACCGCGCCACCCACCGAGACTTGATCGAAGAACTCCGGTCGGGCACCCCCGCCGGCTTCCGCAACAAGATGGAGAGCCACCTTTGGTACTTCCTGGATAAAATGTAAGCTTTTCGCACAAAACTCGGTACATATGTCGGACATATGTGCTATCTTGTTTGAAAAGCAGCCTTCACCCCTAATCAACCTGCCCGATGGAGAAAAGACTCGGAGGCCTGGTCATAGCCATGCCCACGCCGCTCAAAGAGAACGAGGACCTGGACGCAGCCTCTTTCCGGCGGCTCATCGACCACTGCATCGGCGAAGGGGCCGACGGGGTCATGATCCTGGGGAGCATGGGGGAGGGCGTCGCCCTGGCCGACAACGTCAGGGAAGAGGCGATGGAAGTGGCCAGGGAACATGTCGACAAACGCGTACCCCTGCTCGTCACCGTATCAGGAGCCTCCACGCGACGCACCATAGAGTACGCACGCCGTGCGGAAAGGCTGGGGGCTGACTACCTCGTGACGACATCCCCCTTCTACTACCGCTTCCCCGACGCGGAGAGCA
>RGVM01000569.1 GCA_010027295.1 Chitinophagia bacterium | reverse complement strand
ACGTGAGCCCGTCCTACCGTCATCCGTGGCCGTGAAGCGACTGATGTCGCGGAGGTTGTTGGTGCCCGTCTCGAGCAGGATGTTGAGCTCGCCTCCCGATGCAGGTATCGTCTTGCTGACGAATCCGACGAAGGAGACGACCAGGTTGGCGTTCGACGCCACGCTGATATTGAACTTGCCCGACTCGTCCGTGAGTACGCTGTTGCGCGTACCCTTCTCCGCCACGCTGGCGCCGGAGAGCCCAGCCCCCGAAGCGTCGCGGACGACGCCCGTGACCGTTTTCCTGCCCTGGGCCTGCGCCGTGCCGAAGCCGCACAGCAGACCGAGGAACAGGAACAGAATCCCTGTCCGTTTTCTCATGTAGGTTGGTTTTGGTTTGATATACATATTCATACAGGGATGGCACTCACGCACCATCCCGCCATATCTCATTCAGGTCGCCAAGCAATCTTGAGGAATCCATCCATTTATCCGCCCGGACTACCGTTTCCGTAACTTCCCACCGGGAAGCTGACACGTTTGAGCCCGTAAATCTATTATGTTGGACATGAAATTTCCAAGATTCGATGCTTGAAAAAAAACATTTTCATGTCTGTATAATGTTGCTGCTGTGCGCATTAAACATTAATACGATTTCCGGTCAGCAGAAAGGGGCTGCCGGTAGTGTGGAAGACCAGGCACTGGTCGTCCGGTACTGTGGTAACTGTCACCTCCTTCCGGAAGCCCGGCTGCTGGACAAGGCCACCTGGACCGGCTCCATCCTCCCGAAGATGGGTTGGAGGCTCGGCATCCGTGCACCGGGCAGCGACCCGTATGCGGACATGGACATGAAGGAGGCGAAACGTGTCCGCAAGGCAGGCATCTATCCCGAAGCAGCCGCCGTCTCAAAGGACGAATGGAAGCGTATCGTGCGCTATTTCGAGACGGCGGCCCCTGACAGCCTCCCGGCATCCGATGACCCGGTGGGCGCCAGTACCTTGCCAGCCGGCTTCGAAGCCCTCCCCCTCACCATCGGAGAGAAGCCGGCGCCCCGGACGACTCTGCTCCGCTTCGACACCGCCGCCGGACTCCTCCACATAGGTGACGCGGGGGGTGAACTGACCATCCTCGACGGGGGCCTCTCGCTGCGCGGCTACTGGCAGTTGCTATCCCCACCCTCCGACATCGTGTTCCGCTGCCTGCTCCCTCCCCGACTCTTATGCATTGGGTCCATCGCCCCGACGGAGGAACGCAGCGGTGCTTTCTTCCCACTGGACAGCACGGGAGGCCGGACGGGCGCAGCGCCTCCCATGACGGGCCTCGCAAGACCGGTCCACGCGACCATCGCCGACATCGATGGCAATGGAAAAGACGATGTGCTGATCTGCGAATTCGGCCACCACACAGGCAGCCTCACACTCTATCCCGACAGCGACCCGACACGCAGAACGGTCGTGTCGGGGACACCCGGCGCCCGACGTACGGAAGTGCGAGACATGGACGGCGACGGCAGGCCGGACATCCTCGCACTCATGGCCCAGGGAGACGAGCGGCTGTCCCTCTTCCGCAACCTGGGCAATGGTCGATTCCAGGAGAAAGTCCTCCTGCGTTTCGCGCCGCTGCAGGGGCTCAGCCATTTCGAAACGGCCGACTTCAACGGGGATGGCCGCCTAGACGTACTCATGACGAACGGCGACAACTGGGACTACTCCGCCGTGCGAAAGCCATACCACGGCATCCGCATCTACCTCAACAATGGCGGGATGGTGTTCCAGGAAGCCTGGTTCCAACCCTTCTACGGAGCCTCCAAGGCCATGGCGGCCGATATGGACGGCGACGGAGATCTGGACATCACGGCGATATCCTTCTATGACGACCCGGCCGACCCTGCCAGGGGATTCCTCTATCTGGAAAACCTGGGAGGACTCACATTCAAGCCCTGGATGCTGCCGGCCGCGGCTTGCGGGAAATGGCTGACGATGGAGGTCTGCGACCTCGACCGCGACGGCCGGAAGGACATCGTCCTCGGCTC
>RGVM01000568.1 GCA_010027295.1 Chitinophagia bacterium | reverse complement strand
AACCCGGCCAGCAGTTGCTGCGGTGCGGCCCGCCCCCGCGACCGATCGTAAACAAAGAGCACCGATCGAGACGGGTTGTTGTAGCACACCCAGTAGTAGCCCTGATGGGTGGCGCCCTTGCGGTCGCTGTCCAGCACCTGTATCACCGTTTCGTCCACATTCAGGTATCCACCCTTCAGGACTTCATGGCGATGGGCTTCGTAGAGGGGCATCAGAAGGTTAGCCGCCGCGGTGTAGATGTCGCCCAGCGTACTCTCGGGCAGGTTCACACCCTGGCGGGCGAAGATCTTCGCAGAGCGGTAGAGCGGCAGGTGGTCGACGATCTTCTGCACCACGACATGGGCGGCCACGGACACGTCCACCGAGTGCCGGGCGAAGCTGCCCTCCGGCGCGGGCGCCTGGTGGATGCGACCTGTCGTAGGGTCCTTGTACTTGGGGCGTACCGTCACCTCGACGTAGCAGGAGGCGGGCACGAAGTGCAGCTGTTCGCTGGTGGTCTCTCCGATCCGGATCCAGCGGTCGGGCACCAGCCCCTCGGGCTCGATGACGTGTACCCTGCGTTCGACGCTGTCAGCGACATCCAGCCGCCCCGGGGTATCCTTGGCCTTGCGCACGGCCCGTGCATGGGCCTCGACCTTCGTGACGATGGGTAAAGGCGCAGTAGCCACCGACTCCTCCTCGGGGAAGAGCGAGAGGATGCCCGATGCATCAGTACTGCCGGCGAGGCGTTCCGAGGTCCGGCCGTATAGCTTTCGGCGAAGCTCCTCCAGCTGGCCTTTGAGGTAGAGCAACGTGAGGGCCTGCTCGTCCTGGGTACGTTGCAGCGATGCATTCATCCGGGACAGCTCTTCGACCTGCATACCCTGCAGGGCGTGCTCCTCACCGAGTGCCTGATGGGCCTCGAGCAGCTGATCGTATGAGAGTCCTTCCACCATTTGCGTCTCACGCTAAGTTCGCGCTTACAGCGTGTTCCACAAAGGTTCTACAGACTTATATTTATCCACTAAGATTGACGGGAATCGCCAGCCACACTGCGTTTTACGTTCCGATACCCACAGGTTGTGGACAACTACGACCGCAGGCGGAACCGCCGGTTCCGCACCACCGAGGAGAGGCGTACACCCTGCAGGATGAGTGAGAGCTGGTCGCTGCCGATCAACAGATGACTTCCGTCAGCCGATGGCCGGGGCTCCTCGAAGACGCCCTGCTCCAGCCGCTTGTGGTAGATCGCCAAGCCGTCCTGCTCCCACTTGAGCAGTTTGATGGCCCTTCGGCTCCGGTTGACGAAGATGAAGACGCCGCCGTCGGTCACCTCGCGTCCCAGGTACTCGCGGACAATGCCGCAGAGGCCGTCGAAGCCCTTTCTGAAGTCCACGACTCCCTGGCACCAGTAGTACCTCGTATCCGCGTCCAGATGAAGCATGGTCAGCCGTTGAGTAGCTGGCGGATCAGGACAATGGCCTCGTCCGAGACCGGGAATCGTGCCACCAGGCCGCTCGGACCGGTGACCGTAATCTCCTGTGGCGCGATAGAATGCGATGCAACTGCTTCCACCTGGATTGGTAGGAACACGGGCTTGGGGTCTACCCTTCTACCCACCAGATCCTTGGACACGCGGCACCAGTACTGGAACTGGTTGTAGTCGATACCTGACCGCTGACAATACGCACTCTTGCTGAGGGCTCCGGACTTCCAGCGGGCTACATGGCCCAGCATCTTCTCCCGGTGAGTAGCAACAGTCGGCATGGTGACGATTTTCCGCAAAGGAAGACCGCCAGATCAAGCCAGCCAATACGCAGAGTTTCGGGCGCTTACCGTTGACGAACTACAAAGAGCGACACGGGTATTATCCGGCGGAGGTCATGGGCGATAGAATCTATTGCAACCGCGAGCACAGGCGTAAGTTGAAGGAACTTGGCATACGGTTGTTAGGCAAGCCTCTGGGTCGTCCATCGGAAAAGAACCGGGTGCAGTACGACCCAGGTGACCGGAATCCAATCGAGGGGAAGTT
>RGVM01000567.1 GCA_010027295.1 Chitinophagia bacterium | reverse complement strand
TTTTTACAAGAAGATGAATGTTCTCATAGCATAGGGACTTCCATGAGCAGGATCTCCGCATCATTGGAGAGCGACTGCAGTCGGATCGTATCCGTTTCGGTGATGCCCGCTCCGTCCCTTTCGAATAGGCGTGTGTCAGTCACATTAAATTCTCCGCGTATGACGAAGGCATAGACGCCGTTGTTTGTCTGTCGAGGGACGAATGTTGTCTCAATGTTTTTGTCGAAGTTTCCGAGGTGGAACCATGCCGACTGGTGTATCCAAACCCCTTCTGCATCGGGATCGGGGGATACGACCTGTTGCAGGCGGTTCCTTCTGTCCAGCTCATCGAGGGTGACCTGACCATATCGTGGTGGCACGTTGCGTGTGTCGGGGAAGACCCATATCTGCAGGAACTCGACGGGTTCCGTGGGGCTGTGGTTGTATTCACTGTGTCTGACGCCGGTGCCTGCCGACATCACCTGTATGTCTCCGCGGCGGATGACAGTCCGGTTGCCCATGCTGTCGCGGTGTTCGAGGGCGCCCGAGAGCGGGATGCTGATGATCTCCATGTTGTCGTGCGGGTGTTCGCCGAAGCCCATGCCCGGTGCCACCCTGTCATCGTTGAGGACGCGCAGGGCTCCGAAGCGGATGCGCTGCGGATTGAAATAGCTTGCGAAGCTGAAGCTGTGCCGGCTTTGCAGCCATCCGTGGTCGGCATGGCCGCGGGAGGAGCAGGGATGCAAGAGTATCTGACCCATGCCACAAAGGTGGGGTGCCGAGGGGCCTGATTCCATTGACCCAGTTCAAGAAATCGGAGGTGTCGGGCCTGTCACTTCGCGGCGCGGATGCGGCTGAGGAATTCCGGGGTGACGCCTATGAAGGAAGCGATGAGTTTGAGGGGGATCTCGTTGACCAGTTCGGGATACATGCGGCAGAAGCGCTGGTATCGTTCGCGGGCGGTGAGGGTCATGTTGTCCATGAGGCGCATCTGGGTGGTGACCAGTGCATTCTCCATGAGGATGCGGAAGTAGCGTTCCAGTTTGGGGATCTTGTCGAAGAGTTCGAGTTGGTCGGATCGGCTGAGGAGGAGTAGTTGGGTGTCGCGCACGGCTTCCACGGCGAGCTGGCTCTGTCGTTTGGTGATGAAGCTGGAGAGGTCGCTCACCCACCATCCGGGTGTGGCGAATCGGAGGATGTGTTCGAAGCCGTTGGTGTCGGTGGCGTAGGCCTTCATGCAGCCGGAGACGACAAACGCCGAGTCGCGTGCGATCTCGCCCTGTCGCAGCAGGAACTCCTTTCTCTTGACCTTGTGTGGTCGGAGGCGTGCGCAGAAGAGGGCGAGTTCATCCTCTGAGAGGGAGATGTGACGGGAGAGGTTGGCGACGAGGGTGTCGTGCGGGATGGATGCCGGCATGGGGGCTCAGGGTTGTGACATGTCTATGGTCGCCGGTCTGGATGCCTGTCTGCCATGATTATTATCATCTTATTGGCAGTGTTTCAGAGTGACTCCGGTATGATATCCATATTTCCATATTTCATCTGTGATTGAATGAAAATGATCTTCTCCAAGAAGAGCCGGATCTTTCTGCTAACATTTTTTTATTTACCAAAGAAGCCGAGTCTATTCTTGGAGTTTACATGATATGTTTTTTATCTCCAAAAGACACAATAGTAATTCGGGCCCATGTGTGATTCGCGATTAACGATGAGTAGTATAATCATGCCTTCCGTTCCTTCTGCCGCCCCACCCTGAACTCCCGCATTAGCTCCTTCCCGTAATCGCGTATCGTTTCGATCATGACAATCGCCCTTTGTCCCCTGCGCGTGAGGGAGTATTCAACCCTGGGCGGCACCACGGCATAGGCTTTTCTCTTGACGAAGCCTTCGGCTTCCAGCTCGCGCAGCTGGCTCGAGAGCATTTTGTGCGTGATGTGGGGGATGTCGTTCTTCAGTTCCCCGTAGCGCATCACCCTGTCCTTAAGGCGCCAGAGGATGGGCATCTTCCAGGTGCCGCCGATGCGGTCCATCG
>RGVM01000566.1 GCA_010027295.1 Chitinophagia bacterium | reverse complement strand
TGAAGGCTTTTCGGATCTCCGGTATCATCGCTCGCAGGGGTCTTTGTGGGTATACCAGTCATTCCGAAAGCCGCCGTCGGGCCGCATCGGACGGGTGCTCAGATGGGAGCGGCCACGAGTTCCGCCGCCGCCTCGTCGAGGAAGTTGGGGAGGATGTGCGAGTAGGTCCAAAGGATCTTGTCGGGGTCCTCGAGTTGTTCCACCATCGACTGCCATTTTTCGTAGCCGTGGTTTTCGATGACGGTCTGTTTCTTCTCCTCCGTCCTCAGGTAGAGGCTCATGCCCACGGCGTCCGCCTCCGGGTGGAACTGCGTGCCGATCATGTGCTGCGAAAAGCGGATGGCCATGATAGCCCGCTCCAGCGGCACGTGCGGCCGTTCCTTCTCGAGGCAGAGGACGCGGCCCCCCATCTCTCCCAGACGGTTGTGGTGGGGCTTCAGCACCTGGAAGTCGCGGCTGTCGACGGCATAGAACGGGTCGGGCAATCCCTCGAACACGGGCTCCTCCAACCCCTCGTGCATCAGGTGTACGGGGAACACGCCGAAAGAGGTCGACCTCCGCTTCGAGACCTCGGCCACGCGGTAATGTCTGCAGGCGAGCTGGAAGGAGTGGCAGATGAAGAAGACCTTCTTCTTGCGGGGATTGGCGGGGTCGGCGTTCCACCGGTCGACATGGCGCAGCCAGCGGAAATAGACGCGTTCCCATTCACTGCCCTCGCTGTCGAGCGGACTGCCGGGCCCGCCGCTGGACAGATACACGTCGTAGGACAGGTCGGGCACTTCCCGTCCGATGCGCACCTCGAACTCGTCGCATTCGACACCGGCCTCACAGCGTTCCCCGAAGGCTTGCAGGATGTCGCGGAGGCACCGCATGCCCTGGTTGGGGACGCCTTCATAGAGGTCGAGGATGGCGACGCGCAGTTTCCGTCCGTCAGATGACATAACGCGCAAAGGTAGTCAAAAGCCCGAAGTGGGGTAGGGCCTAGAGGGATGCGAGGAAGTTCTCGCGGATGAGGTCGGTCACTTTCACGAGGTCGCCCGTCTCCTGGAAGACCTTCAGCTGCCGGTCGGCGCCGGTGCCGATGTCCATCATGCGCGGGATGATGTCGAGCGCATGCCGGCAGCCGAGGTCGTCGGCCACGTCGTCGACGAAATCTAGCAGCTCGTGGATGAGGACGCGCGTGGGCTTCTCCTCCTCGATGCCGAAGTCGATCAGCTTCCCGTCAATGCCGTAGCGCGAGGCCCTCCATTTGTTCTCCATCACCAGCGCCCTGGGATAGATCATGAAGTTGAGGTTGTTGGAACGGAGCTTGAAGAGTTTCGCGCAGATGCACTGGAAGAGCGCGGCGATGGCGATCGACTCGTCGATGGTCATGGGCACGTCGCATACGCGGAACTCGACGGTGCCGTAAAAGGGATGCACGCGCAGGTCCCACCATATCTTCTTGGCATTGTCGATGCAGTGGGTCTTGATGAGCAGGTTGACGTAGTTCTCGTAGGCGTCGTAGCTGTCGAAGTAGTCGGGGATGCCCGTCCGGGGGAACTTGTCGAAGACCTTCGTGCGATACGACTTGAAGCCGGTGGACCTCCCCTCCCAGAAGGGCGAGTTGGTACTCAGGGCGAAGACGTGGGGCAGGAAATACCTCGCGCTGTTGGCGATGTGGATGGCCATCTCGTTCGATGGCATCCCCACGTGGACGTGCAGACCGAAGATTGGATCGCTCACGAGCTTCTTTTTTCCGAATGGCGCTCCCTCACGCGCATCTGCGTGACCCATCGTCTGAACCACCTCGCACGCTTCGACCGAGTTCTCTATCTGGACGGAGAAGGCCGCGCCGAGTACGGGTCTTTTGAGGGTCTTCGGGAACGAAGCTCCCGGTTCCGTGAGTTCCTGAACGTGGAAGCCAACGAGGCGGCGCCGCAAGTCGCGCATGGCTCGGACGCGGACACGGGGAGCGACAAAGAAGAGTGTCTCACGCGCGCTGAATCGGTCGCGCAAGGCCGCATTTCAGGGGCCGTTTGGA
>RGVM01000565.1 GCA_010027295.1 Chitinophagia bacterium | reverse complement strand
ATCTACAACATCCTCCTGCAGAACAACGCGGCCCGCGGTGTATTCATGGCCAACGCGACCGACCTGCTGACCCGGGGTGTGGACGCCATCGCCTCCTACAACATCCGCCTCGGAGGCAGCAAGTCGCTCCGCTTTGAGCTCGCCGGAACCCTGACGGAACGCAAGATCATGGGCGCCACCAAGGTTTCCCAGAAACTGGCAGGCCGCGAATCGACGTACATGAGCCCGATCAACAAGGCAACCCTGGTGGACGGCAATCCGAAGGTCAAGGCCTATGCGAGCGTCACCTACCGCGCCAACAAGTTCAACGCATACCTGCGTAGTACCTACTTCGGCAAGGTCACCCACGTCGAGGGCGGCGGCGCGACCAACTGGTTCTTCGTACAGGATCTGGGGGCGCGTACCACGACCGACCTCTCGCTGGGCTACCGCCTCACCAAGGCGCTGCAGTTCTCCGTCGGTGCCAACAACCTGTTCGATGTATACCCCGAGCTGCTCAACGCGGGCAAGGGCTTCTACAAGCGCCTGGACGTGACCGTGGGCAGCCCGACCTACGACCAGTTCGTGGAAATCAGCTCCGCCAGCGCAAGGGGTGTGGTCAACAACAACGCCGTTACCTCGAACAACCAGTTCAACTACTCGAGGCGGGTGACGCAGATCGGCATGAACGGCCGTTATGTGTACGGACGCATCACGCTCGACTTCTAATCAGAGTCTTTACGTTTTCCCAAAGGCCGCGGGGTTCTCCCTCGCGGCCTTTTCATGCCAGGTCGGCCCAAAGTAGGAAATGGTCGCTGGCGGCATGCTCGAGGCGTCTGACCTCGGGGTAGCATTCCCAGGGGCGGCTGCGTCCATCCCCCGGCCAGGCCCCCTTCCGATGGAGACCGGCGGCCTTCACCCGTCCGAAGAGCGAGGGCGAGAGCAGGATGTAGTCTATCTTCTCCCTGTCGCCACCCCTTCCGAAGGTCCCGGCACCCGGGAACCCGCCCCTGTCGAAACGGGGATGGGCGGAGACGTCGCGCAGGTCGGTATCCTGCAGGAGCGCCCTGAGGGGTTCGCTGTCAGGCGTGTCGTTGAGGTCGCCCAGCACCACGACGTCGGCATTCCCATCACCCCGCAGGCGCTGGTAGATCTCAGCCACCTTGGCGGCCTGTGCGGCCCGTTTCTCGCGTGATGCCCTGTCATCGCCGCCGAACTTGCTCTTGAAATGGCAGGGTATCACCCAGATGCGACCTCCATCGGGCGTCCTGACCTCGTATTCCGGGGCGTCGCGGCTGAAGAGCGGATACCCTTTCGCCGTCTTGTCGTGCACATGACTCCACATGAGTCGGAGCGGATAGTCCTCGCGCGTCATGAGTCCCACGTCGATGCCCCGCTCATCGTTGCCCTCGATGACCATGATGTGCTCGTAGGCGCGGCCGCCGACCTGGGTGAGTACGCGCTCGCTGAACTGGCGCAGCGTACGGCGGTCCTCCACCTCCACCACGGCGATGACGTCGGGTTCCACGTCGCGGATGACGCGGGCCGTGTTCTGGATCGCGATGGCGTTGACGGGTTCGGACTTGAGTTCCACCCAACCGATCCAGTCCTCCCGGCCCGCAGCCACGAACTCGAGTCCTGCAACGGTGCGGCGGAACAGCCGGCCCCGAATGTCGCGGAAGACGGCGAGGCGGTTGTCGTCGGACTTATCGAGCCCAAGGTCGGTTAGGAGGGTTCCCATTCGCCTCAGGTCGGCGGGGGAATACCTGGGCTTCTCGAAGAGGAGATTGAGTTCGCTGGCGCCTTTGCTGTAACGCTTGGCGAGGGCCGCGTCGGACTGGTTGAACACTCGTGTCCGCTGGAACATGTTCTCGACGTTGAAAGTGGCGATCCTCATGGGGAGTTTGTTTGGAGAAAGCGGACCACCGGTTACACCCTCTAGGCGGGCCGACGGTCTGGGATACGTTCAAGGTAGGGATTTCCCCGGGGGATGGTGCAGGTCGGCAACGGCGATATGAAATTGGGCAGCGGCTTCGCAACCTATTGGCAAAGCGGAAT
>RGVM01000564.1 GCA_010027295.1 Chitinophagia bacterium | reverse complement strand
CCCCTGCCCACGAACCCCTGGTTCAACCCTGATGCAAAACATCCTTTCAACGTAGGATACGACTTCAACCACGAGAGTGCCGCCACGCGCGACTTCGTGGACCGCGTCATCGAGCATTGGCTCACATCGTACAAGGTCGACGGTTTCCGGTGGGACCTATCCAAGGGGTTCACCCAGGTCAACAACCCCACCAACGTGGGTGCCTGGGGCGCCTACGACGCGTCACGCATCGCCATCTGGAAGCGGATCTATGACAAGATGCAGGCCGTACTGCCCGGCAGCTACTGCATCCTGGAGCATTTCGCCGCCAACTCGGAGGAGATCGAGCTGGCCGACTACGGCATGCTGCTCTGGGGCAACATGAACTATAACTTCAATGAAGCTACAATGGGCTTCCTGCCCAACTCGGGCTTTGAGGGCGGGCTAGCGTCGGTCCGCGGTTGGACGAAGCCGCACCTGGTCACCTACATGGAGAGCCACGACGAGGAACGGCTGATGTACAAGAACCTCGCCTTCGGCAGCAATACCAATGGCAGCCATGATGTGAGGACCCTCCCCGTGGCGCTCGAGCGCAGTGCCATGGCGGTCGCTTTCTGGGCCATGATGCCGGGCCCCAAGATGATCTGGCAGTTCGGAGAGCTGGGCTACGATTACTCCATCACCTGGTGTCCTTCCAGCTCGAGCGTCCCCACGCCATATCCGAACATGCAGTGCCGGACGGACCCCAAGCCCCCGCGCTGGGACTATCGCCTCGATGCGGGACGCGCCAAACTCTTCAATATCTATTCCGCCCTGCTCGCCCTGCGCAACGACCCCAGGTTCACCGGCACGTTCACTGCGAACGCCAACACGGCGCAGACGCTGGGCAGCCGGGCGTTCAAGACCCTAAAGGTGGTGGGCGACTCGCTATCGGTCGTCGTCATCGGGAACTTCGGCACATCCTTCGTGTCCGACACCGTCAGCTTCCCCAGGGCCGGCACCTGGTACGACCACCTGAACCGCACGACTTTTACGGCCACCGGCGCAGCCCAGTCGTTCGGGCTTCTGCCCGGACAATACCATGTGTTCATCGACAGGAACCTGTCCAACAATCTTGTCACTTCCATCCAGGACCTGAGGGCGGACGAGGGTGACAGGTCGCTGATGGTCTATCCGAACCCCGTGGGAAGCCAGGCCACCGTGGTGTATGAATTATCTGCTCCCGCCACCGTGGAAATCGCCCTCTGGGACCTTTCGGGTCGCCGGCTTGGGACGCTGTACCGCGGCATGCGTACGACGGGCAGGCATTCCCTTCCCTTCGTCCCGGCGACGGAGGCCGGGAGGCCGCTGGCCGCAGGCAGGTATTTCGTCACCGTGCAGGCCGGTCCTAGACGGATGCGCCGTGACATCATCATTGCAAACGAGCCTTGACAAATACTCAGCCAAATCAAAACCAAACACAAATGAGAAAGAAGAGACTGTGCATGCGCCTTGGGCTGCCGGGTCTCCTGTTCCTCTTCCTGTCGCAGGTGGCCCTGTCGCAGGTCAGGACGGTGACCGGTCGGGTCCTCAGCGCGAAGGACGGGAGCCCCGTGGCCAATGCCACGGTTGGCGTGAAGGGAGGTGCCTCCGGCACGTCCACCGACGCCCAGGGGCAGTTCCGGATATCCGTCGAGAAGGACGTCGTACTCGTCGTCAGCTCCGTGGGCTTCACCTCCCGCGAGTTCGCAGCCCCCGCCTCGATGACAGGGGCCCTCACCATCAGTCTCGAGGAGGCGCAGAGTGCGCTCAACGAGGTGGTGGTCGTCGGTTACGGTACCCAGCGCAAGCGTGACCTGACCGGTGCGGTGAGCAGCATCTCGCGCAAGGACTTCGTCAAGGGCGCCCTCCAGACGCCCGAGCAGCTGATCGCAGGCAAGGTCGCCGGCGTGCAGATCAACACCGTCGGCGGTGCACCCGGTTCGGGCAGCCGCATCCGGATCCGCGGAGGCGCCTCGCTCAATGCGAGCAACTCGCCCCTCATCGTGATCGACGGGGTTCCGGTCGACAATTCCGGCGTCG
>RGVM01000563.1 GCA_010027295.1 Chitinophagia bacterium | reverse complement strand
TAGTCGCAGTCCTGGAGGTTTTGGCCCTCGGAGATGCAATCGGTGCCGATGAGGATGTCGAGTTCGCCGGGTTCGTCCGGGAGGATGGCGGCCTTTTCCTTTGAGCGTGGGGAGAAGAGCGTGAGCAGCGACATGAAGTCGTGGGACTTCTTGAGGGTGGACTTGGGTTGGCCCGTGCCGGTGACCTTGCCGGTGTGCAGGTGCTGGTGGGTGAGCAGGTCGGCGGCGAGGTGTTCGTAGAGGTAGTCGGCGGTGTCTGCGAACGCGGTGAAGATGAGGACCTTCCGGTTCCCCCGGTTGATGGGCGACGCCAGCTTGCTGTGAATCTGCGTCCTGAGGTGCTGGAGCTTGGAGTCGTCGGCAGGGGAGATTATGTCCATCTCCTCGTGCAGGGCGTGGATGATCGTGAGGTCGGCGCCGAGGTCGTGCTCCCACGCCGGGAGGTCCATGTCGGCCAGGCTGATTTGGACCTTGCTGCCGATCTGTTCGTCGTCCGGGGATGGGACGTCGTCGTCGTCCGGCTCGGCATTTTCCAACGCGGGGGCGACGTCGGCGACGTGGGCGTCACGTCCGGATTTCTTGAAGGCCTCGATCTTGGCAAGGGTGCGAAGGTGGTTGTCCTTCAGCCGCTGGAGGGTGAGCCGGAACGAGTGAACCGAGCTTTCCAGCCGCTTGAGGAGGTTCACGGTCATGAGCGCCTGGAGGCTTTGCTCGCGGTCGCGTTGCTTGAGCCTGCCGCCGCCGCTCTTCACGTCGGTATCGTAAAGGGCCTCGTATTTGGGGAGCCGGCTGGGGAGGATATAGCTTACGGGGGCATAGACGGCCATCTTCAGGACCGAGAGCTGGTTGAAGATGTCGTTGAAGCCCATGACGTCGCGCCGGTGGGTGAGGGGGCAATGGAAGGAGAGCGGCTTGAGGCGCGTGGGGAAGGGGCCGATGTCCCGGGTGTCGTAGAAGGTGGTGATGTGCTTGCGGGATCGGGCGATGGTGACGCTGTCGAGCAGCTCGAAGAAGTCGAAGTCGAGGGCCTTGAGGATGGCCGCCGGGGTTCGTTGTTCGGGCGGCAGGGTGGACCATTCATTGAAGGTCGCCTGGGCCTTGCGGAAGATCTCGTTGATGTCTTTCTCGGTGCGGAGCTTGGCGCTCAGGTTGTCCGGGTCGCCCTCGTAGGCGAGGGCGAGTTGGTTGCGGAGGTCGTTGAAGCGGTTGTTGACGGGGGTGGCCGACAGCATGAGGACCTTGGTCTTCACGCCCTGCTTGATGACCTGGTTCATGAGCCTTTGGTAGCGGGTCTCCCGGTCCTTGAAGGCGTCGTTGTTGCGGAAGTTGTGGGATTCGTCGATGACGACGAGGTCGTAGTTGCCCCAGTTCACGCGGTTGAGGGCAACGCCAAACGAATAGCCGGTGGTGCGTTGCAGGTCCGTATGGCACAGGACGTCGTAGCCGAAGCGGTCCTGGAAGAAGGTGTTGGTCTTGGTATTGCCCCGGTAGTTCATCCAATTGTCGGCGAGCTTCTTGGGGCAGAGGACAAGGACGGACTTGTTGCGTAGCTCGTAGTATTTGACGACCGCGAGCGCGGTGAACGTTTTCCCGAGGCCGACGCTGTCGGCGAGGATGCAACCGCTGTAGGTCTCGAGCTTGTTGATGATGCCGGTCGCGGCGTCGCGCTGGAAGTTGTAGAGCTTTTGCCAAATCAGGCTGTCGCGGTAGCCGGTGAGGTCGTTGGGCAGGACATCCTCGCTGAGGTCCTCCAGGAACTCGTTGAAGATGTTGTAGAGGATCAGGAAGTAGATGCGGGCCGGGGCGTTCTCCTGATAGACGGACGCGATGTGCTCGCTGAGCTGGGCCGTGACGTCCTCCAGCTTCTCGGGGTCGTTCCAAATTTGGTCGAAGAGGTTGAGGTAGGTGGCCGTGAAGGGCAGCTCATCCATCTTGTTGACGAGATTGGAGACGGCGTTGCCCTTTTGATAGCCGAGGTCCACGGCGGTGAAGCCGTGCAGGGGCATGTACACGGCCTCGGCGGCCGGGGCGGTCACGCAG
>RGVM01000562.1 GCA_010027295.1 Chitinophagia bacterium | reverse complement strand
CGCGGAGGATTTGTTCGCGGGAAATGTCCTCGTCGTGCCCTTCTTCCGCTTTCGTGCTCGGCGTGATGATCGGTTCCGGGAAAGGGTCGTTCTCCCGCATGCCTTCCGGCAGCGGGACCCCACAGAGCGTCCGGTGCCCCGCCTGGTACATCCGCCAGGCATGGCCGGCAAGGTAGCCTCGGATGACCATTTCCACCCGGAATGGGGTGCAGCTCAGGCCGATAGAGACATTGGGGTCAGGGCTAGACAGCACCCAGTTGGGTGCGATGTCGCGGGTAGCCTCCAGAAAGTGGGCCGCCGTCTGGTTCAGCACCTGTCCTTTGAAGGGGATGGGGCGCGGCAACACATGGTCAAACGCCGAGATGCGGTCGGTCGCTACCATGACCAATACATCGCCCAGGGCATAGACATCGCGTACCTTGCCGCGATAGAAGCCCGTCTGCCCGGGCAGTTGGAAACGGGTTTCCTGAATAGCATGTTGTTCGGGGAGCATAGATGTGAATATGGTTTAAAAGTCCAAGGGCGTGCCTTCGCGCTCCGTCAGGCCGCGGAAGTAGCGCTGCAAGGTTTCCAACACGTCCAGGCCGGAGCGGTTTTCGATTTTCCGGCCATCTATTTCGACGACCCGGGTCAGTTCGCCCATCGTACCGGTAGCAAATACCTCGTCGGCGATATAGAACTCGGCGACGGAGAGGTTTTTCTCAAGCGCCGGGATCCCGTGCTCGCGGCATAGCTTGAGCACGATGCCGCGGGTGATGCCGGGCAGGCAGGCATCTGCACAAGGCGTATAGACGGTCCCTTTGGAGACACAGAACACGTTGACGCTGTTCGCTTCTGCCACGAAGCCGTCCTTGTCGAGCATCAACGCCTCGTCCACGCCGGCGAAGTTGGCTTCTATTTTTGCCAATACATTGTTCAGCAAGTTGTTATGGTGAATTTTAGAGTCCAGGAACATCGGGTTGTTGCGACGGATAGACGAGGTCACCATGCGGATGGACGGCGGATACACCGGCGGCTTCCACTCCGCCAACACGATCAGGGTACAGCCCGACTGGTTGAGGCGGGGATCCATACCAGAAGTGATCTTTTCGCCCCGCGTAAGGGTGAGCCGGATGTGGGCATTGTCGCGCATCCCATTGGCTCGCAGCGTCTCAAAGATAGCGGCCTTTATCGCATCGCTAGACGGCACCTCCTGGAACCCGAGGATGTGCGCCGAATGTTGCATGCGCTCCAAGTGGGCATCGAGGCAGAAGACACGGCCATCATATACCCGGAGGCCTTCCCAGACGGCGTCCCCGCCCTGCACCGAACTGTCGAACACCGATACTTTGGCTTCGTTGCGGGGATAGAGGCCATCTTTGACATAGATCAGTATGTCCTTGTTTTTTTCATTAAACGGTTGCAACATGGCAAATCGGACTATTTTTAGGAAAAAGCTTTTATGGCAAACGTATATAAATGCTCGTAATGCGGCATGCACTGCGCCGACAACGCCTCCAGGTGCGGCGGCAACGCATACGGTGCCGGCTCATAGGGTTGGAAACCGGTAGAGCCCCACACCTGGTCGTACCAATAAGGCGCCCAGACCCCGTCGTAGGGCTTTGGGCCGGCTGGCCAGCGCAGCATGGCATCGGTATAGTCTATCGCGAGGGCCCCGCAGAGTTGGCGCAAGACCCCGGGCGGGTCTTTGAGCAGCTCCGCCGCGTCCACCACAGCGCTCAGGCAGTCGTTTTCGCGGAGGTATGCAAAGAGTTGGGACTGCAGCGCCACGCCCACATCCTGTATACCGGGGTTGGGGATCACTTTCGCGTAAGAGGCGATAATGGCCCGTGGGTCGCGCACCAGCATCACGTTTTTGGTTTGCCGCATGAAGGACCAGTCTAGATGGATCAAGTGGTGGGTCATTTGTTTGAACAGGACGACCGGTGTTGCGCAATCGCCCAGGATGACCTCTGCCACCACGCGTTCCCCGTCGGTGGACTGTGCCGCTAACACCTTCTCCGTACCGGGGTGCCGGGTCTCGGAATCCGTTTTCGACAG
>RGVM01000561.1 GCA_010027295.1 Chitinophagia bacterium | reverse complement strand
CGGGTGTTCTAGCCGAACGTGTCGTTGGGACTGCTCGAGTTATCGTTAACGGTTGACCTAGCATGGGCGACTTGGGAGGGATACGCAATTTCGGTCCATACATGATACGAATCCTGAATGAGATTGGCATCTCCACCCGTGAGCAACTTCTTGCGACCGACTATCGTGCGATACGTGACGCGTTGGTCGCGAAGGGTATCAAGCCCCATCCGAACATCTTCTATTCCATCGAGATGGGTCTGCAGGACAGGGTGTGGAGCAGCATCACCCCGGAGGAGCGGCGCGAGGTCAGGCGGATACTGGACGGCGACTGATGTCGCAGCCCTTGGCGGTCGTTTGTCTGATGTCAGTCAAAGCGTGGGCATGATGCCGCGGATGCGCTCCCTCAGGGTCTCGCTCACGGGCACCACGGGCAGTCGGAAATGATTGCCACAGAGTCCCATCTCGTGCAGGTAGGCCTTGACGCCGGAGGGGCTGCCCTCTGCGAACAGCGTGTCCACGGCCTCGAGCATGCGGAAGTGGTCGGGCCGCGCCCCGGCGAAGTCGCCCGCAAGGCATTTCCTGACCATGTCGGAGAACCTCTTCGGGTATGCGTTGCCGATGACGGAGATCACGCCTGTCGCACCCAGTGCGATCATGGGCAGCGTGATGGCGTCGTCGCCGCTGATGACTTCGAAGCCTTCGGGTTTGTCGCGCAGGATGCGCATGATCTGGTCGAGGTTTCCCGAAGCCTCCTTGGTGCCGATGACGCTGGGGCATTCGCGAGCGATTCGGAGCGTCGCCTCGGCCGTCATGTTCATGCCGGTGCGGCCGGGCACGTTGTAGAGGATGACGGGCAGGGGGCTCGCCTCCGCCACGGCGCGGTAATGGCGGTAGATGCCTTCCTGGGAGGGTTTGTTGTAGTAGGGGCTGACGGAGAGGACCGCGCCGTACCCCTCGAGTTCGAAGCCGGCGAGGTCGTGCAGGACGGACCTTGTGTCGTTGCCGCCGATGCCTGCCACCAGGGGGAGTCGGCCGGCGTTCACCTGGGATACGAATGAGAAGACCTTCTGCTTCTCTTCGTGCGAGAGCGTCGCGCTCTCGCCTGTGGTGCCCAGGACTACTATGTATTCGATGGAACCCTGGACAAGGTGTTCGATGATCCGCGACAGTGACTCGAAGTCTATGTCTCCGTTCGGCAGGAAGGGTGTGACCAAGGCAACGCCCGTGCCTGGGAATCGGGGATGGGTCATGTGTCGGTCGGGTTAAGGGCGGGTTCGGGTTTTGTCAGACGGCTTTCTCCTCCCAGAACCCCATTTTGCTGAACTTGTCGATGCGAGCTTCTATGCGTGAGCGGGGGTCCATCGGGTCGAGTTCCGACAGGGCTTTCAGGAGGTGTGTCTTTAGGATGGCTGCGGCCTCGTTGTAGTCCCAGTGCGTGCCGCCCAGGGGTTCCGGGATGATGCCGTCCACGAGTCCGAACTGCAGCATGTGCTCGGGTGTGAGTTTCAGTTCCTCGGCAGCCTTCTCCTTCTGGTCCCAGCTTCGCCAGAGTATGGAGCTGCAGCTTTCCGGCGAGATGACGGTGTACCAGGTGTTCTGCATCATATATACGCGGTCGCCCACGCCGATGCCGAGTGCGCCGCCGCTGGCGCCCTCGCCGATGATGACGCAGATGACGGGTACCTTGAGGCGTAGCATTTCGTAGATGTTCCGGGCGATGGCCTCGCCCTGTCCCCGTTCTTCGGCCTCGATGCCGGGGAAGGCGCCTGGGGTGTCCACGAGGGTGATGACGGGCTTGCCAAACTTCTCGGCCAGCTTCATGAGCCGTAGGGCCTTGCGGTAGCCCTCGGGGTTGGCCATGCCGAAGTTGCGGAGCTGGCGCATCTTGGTGTTGATGCCCTTCTGGTGGCCTATCATCATGACGGTGCGTCCGTCGAGCTGACCGAAACCGCCGACGATGGCCTTGTCGTCGCGGAAGTTCCGGTCGCCGTGCAGCTCCGTGAACGACTCGCACATGCGGTTGATGTAGGCGAGGGCGTAGGGTCTGTCCGGGTGTCGG
>RGVM01000057.1 GCA_010027295.1 Chitinophagia bacterium | reverse complement strand
ATGAAGGGATGTCCATGCGGGTCGACGAGCATCCAGCGCCCATTCTTCTTCAGTGCGCGAAAATAGCCGGAGGAGGTGGTTTTCCTCGTCAATTCACCTCCATACGGACAAATGCGGTCCGGGTGCTGACGGGCGTCTTCGGGTGATGTCTGCAGCATGGCCGATGGGTATGACTTCCAGTCGGTATAGCGGATGTTGCGCAGACTGTCGCGGTACCAGGCCCTTGACTCGACCATCACCGTATCGAATCGGAGGTCCTGCTGTGCCTGTGAAATCGATGCGATGGACAGGAGGATGCAGAAAAATGGGATTCGCTTTCGGATCATGGCTGTTTCAGAATGAAAAGATAGTGAAACGAATCGATGGAAGCGGAGGTTCTTGAAGCGACAGAGGCCGCTCCGGGATGGGAGCGGCCTCTGTCGTGTATGCGTGTGTCAATAGCCGGGGTTCTGCGGCATGGGCTTGGTGAGGTTGGCGTCGATCACGCTCTGCGGGATGGGGAGGATGGTGTCGCGCAGGGTGATGAACTGGCTCGCATAGAGATTATACTGCCTGGTGCGTGCGAACCAGGTGCCTGTCCGCAGGAGTGTGTACCGGCGGTGCTCCTCGGTAATGAGTTCGCGGGAGCGTTCGTCAAGAATGAAATCGAGCGTCACCTGTGCCGGGGTGATGGGCGTGGCATTCGAGCGGGTGCGGATGATGTTAAGGGTGGCGGCGGCTCCCGCGAGGTCGTTGAGGCGGAACTGTGCTTCGGCCAGGATGAGATAGGTCTCGGCGAGGCGTAGGTAGACCTGGTCGTTGTAGTTGGAGGAGTTCTGCACGTCTGCGGGGTCGGTGGGTGCCCAGTCCCATTTGCGGATGCTCGGCCAGTTGGAGGCCGTCGTGGCGTTGGGCGCCGGCTCGTTGCAGTTGATACTGAGCCTGACGGTGTCACCCAGCTGTCCACCGGCGGGTCCCGTACGGTAGCCGGGTGTCGCACAGGTCGCCACGGTGTTGATATTGGCGTTGGTGGGCAGGGAGGCCGGGTTGTTCATGAGGTAGAAGAACCTCCAGGCGAACGGCCCGCCACGGTGGTCGTTGGGCTGATAGACGCTGTACGCGTACTTGGTGGCGGCGAAGCGCCCGAGGCCGCGACCACCGGTCTCCACGGTGAAGGTGATGGGCGTCTTGACGGGGTTCCCCACGCGGATCTCGTTGTATCGGTTCACCCACCAGCGGCGCATGATGTTCGCATCGCCCCCGGTCGAGAGGTATTCGTTCTGGATCACCCAGAGTGCCTCGGTATTGCCCTGGCTGCGGTTGGAGTTACGGTCGAGGAACATGTCGGTGAAGGGTGTGCCGGGCTGCGTGGCGTTGGTCCCGTAGCGCGCCGTCACGAGCCTGTAGTTGGGGTTGCTGATGACGGCCTGCGCCTTCTCCCTCGCCTTCTGGAAATCACCCATGGCGAGGTAGAGCTCTGCGAGGTAATGCTGTGCCACCACTTTGGAGGCGCGGCCTTCTACGACCGGCAGGTCCGACATGCCGGCCTCCGCGTCGAGGAGATCCTTCTCCATCGCCTTGCGCACTTCGGCGACGCTGGCTCGATCCCAGTCGGTACGGATGGTGCTGCCCTTCGACTCCGAGAGGTTCAGGGGTACGGCCCCATAGAGGTAGGAGAGATGGCGGTAGGCCCAGGCGCGCAGCAGTTTGGCTTCTCCCACGATCTGCTTCTTCTGGGCGTCGGTCCAGACGATGGCGGGGTTCTCGGAGCGGTCGATGAGGGTGTTGGCGGCGTTCACGGTCTGGTAGAGCCACTCCCAGAGTCGGCGCACATAGGCGTCGGCGGGATTGAGGCGGATGCCGAAGTCGTTGAACACTTGTTCGGGGGCGTTGCCGGCAGGTCGCAGGCTGTAGGCGTTGTCGACGCCGATGACGGCGGCGGTGATGGCCATGTCGTTGGAGGCGCCGTTGATGCCCTTGCGCTCGGCGCGCCAGAGGTTGTAGATGCCATATAGGCCCGACTCGAAGCCCTGCCGGTTCACATAGAGGTTGTCAGGGGCGATGACGGCCTTGGGCTGCTCGGTGAGGAAGTCGTTGCGGCAGCCTGCCATGCCGAGCGCAAGTGCCGTGATGAGGGTGTATCTGGATATCTTTCTCATGGTCTTGGGTTTGGGGATGCTTAGAAGGTCACGGTCATGCCCACGATGACTTCTTTCTGCAGGGGCAGTCCCTGCTGGTCGGTGAGCTCGGGGTCGAGGCCGCCGTACCGGGTGAACGTGGCCAGGTTACGGCCCGTGGCGTACACCTTCCAAGCGGAGACTTTGGCTTTGTCCAGCCATTTTCCGGGGAGCTCATAGGCCAGCGAGACGTCCTTCAGTCGGGTGAAGTCGGAGCGCTCGAAGAAGTTCACGCCGAGGGGGTTGGCATTGGCGTCGTTCGCGAAATGCGTGCCGTTGGGGTTCGTGGGCGACCACCAGTCCTTAACCGTGGTGTTGCGGCGCACGTCCGTGAAGACGTTGTCATCCTCCAGCGGGTTGCGCTTGGTGGCGCCGCGAACGCCGTGGAAGAAGACCATGAGACTGAGGCCCTTGTATTTGAACGTGTTGGTAAGGCCCCAGAGGAGGCGGGGGTCCTCATAGCCGATGATCGTCCTGTCGGCGGCGTTGATGAGCGTATCGCCGTTCACATTGCGCACGCGCACATATCCCGGCTTGGCCGTCTTCTGCACCGAGTTGGCGACTTCCTCCGCGCTTCGGAAGATGCCGTCGTACTGAAGCCCGTAGATGACGTTGATGGGCTTCCCGATGAACCAGGCGTTGACGATGTCGTCCTTCCCGTCGCCGTAGAGGTCGACGATCTCGTTGCGGTTGAGGGTGAGGTTGGCGGACGTCGTCCAGGTAAATGCGCGCTTCGTGAGGTTCTGCGTGTTGAGGCCTATTTCAAGGCCCTTGTTGGCCGTCTTGCCGATGTTCTGGAGGATGCGGGTGAAGCCCTGCACCGAGGAGATGGTGCGGTTCAGTAGCAGGTCCTGCGTGCGAGCCGAGTACACATCGATGGTACCGGTGATTCGGTTCTTGAGGATGCCGAAGTCGAGGCCGAGCGATAGTGAACGGGTGGACTCCCATCCGAGCTTTTCGTTGGCGAGGCTGCTGGGGATATAGCCCGGCAGCACCGTCGTACCCGTCAGGTAGGGAGCGCTGGATAGCTTTGCAAGCGAGCTGTAGGAGGAGACTGCCTGGTTGCCATTGAGGCCGTAGGAGCCGCGCAACTTCAGGTTGCTGAACAGGGTCTGCGACTGCATGAAGGATTCGCGGTGGATGTTCCATGCCAGTGCGGCGGAGGGGAAGAGGCCGTACTTGCGACCATTGCCGAAGGCCGAGTAGCCGTCCCTCCGCGCCGTCAGGGTGAGCAGATAGCGCCCATCGTAGCCATAATTCAGTCTGCCCATCTGGGAGACGAGGTTCTGCCGGAAGTTGACGGAGGAGGGCGTTAGCAGCGTGGCAGCGCTCATCTGGTAGTTGGTGAGCACGTCATTGGGAAAGCCCTGTCCCTCGAGCTGGTCGCGGTCGAAGCTGTTGCTCTGGCTGCTGTAGAGGCCCGTCAGGTTCACGCTGTGCCTGCCAAACTCGCGGGTGAAGTTGAGGATGTTCTCGACGGTCGTGTTGGTCTGCACCGCCTGGTAGTTGAGGGCGGTGCCGCCCGTCTCGAGGCCTAGTGCCACGTTGCGACCCCAGTAGGTCTTCCGGGAGGTGTTCTCGAACTCGACACCGGTGTTGACCTTGTAGGAGAGTCCCTTCAGGAAGGGGAAGTCGATCTTGGCGCTGTTGGCGGAGAAGGCACGGTATCCGTTGTCGCTGTTGGGCACAAGAGTGTTAGAGAGCGGGTTTCTCGCAGGCGGATAGTCGTCGTAGGCGTAGATCCTCAGCGTGCCGTCGGCGTTGAAGGGCGTCGTAAGCGGATTGAAGAAGTTGGCGCCCCCGCCGGTATTGCGCGTGTCGAAGAACTCGACCGGCAGGCCATCGCGGTTCTGATACGAGAACTGGGTGCTGCTGGAGACGGTGAGCCAGTTGGTCACCTTGACCTCCAGGCTGGGACGCAACGAATACCTGCGAAACCGGTCATTCACCGACACGCCCGAGACGTCGAGGTAGGTCGCACCCACATAGAACGAGATCCTGTCGGATCCCCCGTTCAGCGATAGCGAGTGCTGTGTGCGGCTGCCCTGTCGGGTCGCAAGGTCGTACCAGTCGACCCATTTGCCCGCATCATAGACGGCCTGCTCCGCGGGGGAGATGATATTGCCTGCGTTGAGGCGGGTCTTCTTGAACTGGTAGAACTGCTCCCCGTTCATCAGCTCGGGCTTGTTGGTGAGCGTCTGCACGCCCTGGAAGCCGTCGTAAGTGATGCTGAGTCGGCCCTTGCGTCCCTGCTTGCTGGTGATGAGGATGACCCCGTTGGAGCCGCGCGAGCCATAGATGGCGGCTGCGGAGGCATCCTTGAGCACCTCGATGGATTCCACATCGTTCGGGTTGATCTCGGAGATGCCGCCTTCGTAGGGGATGCCGTCCCAGATGATCAGCGGGGAGTTGCTCGCACTGATGGAGTTGCGACCGCGGATGAGGATCGACAGGTTGTTGTCCTCCGCCCCCCCGCTGTTGGTGTTGATCTGGAGTCCGGGCACCGCACCCTGCAGCGCCTGTCCGATGTTGGTGTTCGGCAGTTGCTGCAAGCGCTCCTTGGGTATGGATGCCACGGCGCCTGTGACGTCGCGCTTGCGCTGGGTGCCATAGCCGACGACGACCACCTCGTCCATGCCCTTGGTGGCCTCCGACAGCACGATGCTCAATGGCGCGTCGTCCTTGACGGGGATCTCCCGTGTCTCAAAACCGGAAAAGGATACCACGAGTATCCCTGTGCCCTTCTGAGGGGTCTGCAGGCGGAAGCCGCCATCCGCGCCCGACAGGGCTCCGGATCCCCCATCCCTCCAGCGGATGCTGGCACCCTCTAGGGGCCTGCCGTCGGAGGTGGAGATCTTGCCCGTCACCATGCCCGACTGGGCCCTGACCACGAATGGAGCGGCCAGGATGAGCGGTATCAGAAACAAAAGCAGTCGATTCATTTGATGTTCATTTTTTTAGGTAGTCACTAAAGTATATTCAGAAACATGGATGCCCTCGATGTGTTTCATGTTTGTCTCGAAATTTCTACTAAAACGGTTTCGGGAGCGGGTTAGCCGTGAATGTCCAAGTATCTACAAGCGTTTTCTCCGCCGAACGCGGTTGGGCACACCCTCCAAAGGTGGGGGTACCCTCCAAGGGTGGGGGTACCCTCCAAGGGTGGGATGTTTTGTTGAAGATAGGCGGGCATCTTCCTAAACAATTAAACGATTACGTCGGGAAACTCCCCCCGGTTTTGAGAACTCCCCCTAGTTCTGAGAAGTCCCACCGGGTTTGAGAACTATACCAGATTTTGAGAACTATACCGGGTTCTGAGAACTCACGCCTGTTTTGAGAACTCCCCCTAGTTCTGAGAAGTCCCACCGGTTTTGAGAACTGTACCGGGTTCTGAGGCCTGCCTCAGGTCATGAGCATGGGGACTCGGAATCAGGGACTTGTCGGTGGTCTTCAATAGCTTGTCTTCTCGGCTCCAAAGTTTTATCGGGATTGAACATCGACCTTTCAATCTGCAGCTGCGATATTCCGGAGTTCTATCTCGATGTCGCCTGCCGATTTTGCGCTTCGCTTCTCTTCTTAACATTGCACATGCGTAATCATTTTATACTACCCTTGCTGCTGTCGGTCACTTCTGGACCGGTGGCCCAGGTGAAATGCGACACTTCCTCCGGCGGCATGGTCGCCAGCGCCCATCCGCTCGCCACGGAGGCGGGCCTCCGCATCCTGCGCCGTGGCGGCAACGCCTTCGATGCGGCGGCGGCCGTGTCCTTCACGCTATCGGTCGTGGAGCCGAGCATGAGCGGCATCGGGGGGCGACTGCAGGCCTTGTGGTTCCGTCCGGGGCAGGGCGTCGCAGGGATCGACGCCACCACGCAGGCCCCTGCCGGCTATGTGCGGAAGCCGAAAGAGGAGGAGGATGGATATGGCACGATCGGAGTCCCGGGCATGGTGAAAGGCGTCATACGGATGCAGTCGGCCCATGGACGCCTGCCGCTGAGGGCCGTGATGCGACCTGCCATACGTTCCGCAAGACATGGGCACCTAATGCATCCCGACGAGTCGGCCCGTCAGGCGACGGCCATCCGTCAAGAACGCCGTTTCACAGGTACCGCCCGGCATTTCCTTCCACACGACACCGTGGTCCAGGGCGGAGAACGGTTCCGGCAACGGGCGCTCGCTGCCACGATGCGCCGGATCTCACGCGACCATGGGAGGTCCTTCTATGAGGGAAGGATGGCGGCCGCCCTGGCCGAAGAGATCGGCACCCACGGTGGCTTCCTCACCCTTCCGGACATGTCGGGCTACCAGGCTTCGGATGCCCGGATGCTGTACGGCAGCTACCGCGGTTACACCGTCGCCGCGATGGGCATGCCCTGCTACGGGGCGACCGTGATTGAGATGTTGCACATGCTGGAACGCAGCGACCTCCGGTCGCTCGACGAGGCATCCTTCCTGATGCGACACGCCTCCGTACACCACAGGGCGTATGAGGACAGGCCGCTGCTGCGAACCCGGGAGGACAGCCTCGTCACGCCCTCCTGGGCCGACAAGCGGCTCCGCGACACCCTTCCGCCCGCACTCCGCCCGCTGGATGGGGGGATGGAAGATAGCGGAAACGGTCACACGACGCATTTCACGGTGACGGACCGGGAGGGCAATGCCGTCTCCGTCACGCAGTCGCTGGGACCGGTGATGGGCTCCAAGGTCGCCTCCGAGCGCTTCGGATTCCTTTTCGCCACCACGATGGGTCCCTACCTGGGCACCGTCCGGGCCGGTGAGCGGGCGGCCTCGCACATCACTCCCGTCATCCTGTTGAAAGACGGGAAGCCCGTCCTGGTGCTCGGCGCCGCCGGCGGAGCCCGCATCGTGCCTGCCATCGTGCAGGTCATCAGCCGCATCGTTGACCAGGGACTCCCCCTGACGGAGGCATTGGCAGCGGCACGCGTCTACCAGATGCCGGACAGGCTGCTCATCGAAGGGCATCCGGGCGTGTATTGGAAAGAAGCCGAAACCCTGCGTCGGCTGCAGTCAAAGGGGGTTAAGTCGGAGCTCGTGCGTACGGCCGCGCAGTTCGGACGAGTGCATATGCTGCAACATCTGTCGGATGGGCGCTGGGTGGGTGCCGCCGATCCCGACTGGGGCGGTTCTGCCGAGGGACTCGATTGACCGGCATCAGCCCGGGAACACATACCGCTGCATATGAATGAAAAAAGCGCGAAGGATTGTCCTTCGCGCTTTCGCATGTGTGAGATGTGGGCTCAGAACCCGGGGTTCTGCACCATGTTGGGATTGTTCTGCACCTGTGTCACAGGGATGGGCAGTATGGTGCGCACATAGTAGCTGTTGGTAGTGGCGTTGTAGTCGATGAGCCTCGACAAGGAGTTGCCTGCCGAGTTTATCTTGACATAGTTGGTCTTCGTCCGGTTGAGGTCGAAGAGCCTCTGGCCCTCCAGCGCGAATTCCTTTCGGCGCTCGACGATGATGCTGTCCAGGTATGCCGTTGCCCGGATGCTCCCCGTGGGCGGCGTGGCGAGCAGCGAGGCCGCAAAGGGACGGGTGGCGGACGCCGTGTCGCGTATCTTCCGGACGAGGTTGATGTCGACCAGCGAGGCGTTCAGTGCAGTGTTGTCGTTGTTCTGCACGGCCAGGCGGGCCAGTGCCTCGCCACGGGAGAGGTACATCTCGGAGAGCCTGAGCACTTTGATGTTCTCGAGGAAGGTGACGATGTTGGTGTACTTGAGGGCGAGGGGGACGTTGGTCTCCCCGCCGATGGAATTCCGGTTGCCGAGGGCGACGAAGTTGCGGCGCACGTCGGTGGCGCTGTAGGCCTCGTAGAGGGCGCGGAAAGTGGTGAGCGTCGTGCCCGTGCTGCGGCTGTTCATCGTCGTCCGTGTGCCGAGCATCTCGCCGTAGCCCTGCTGGCTGCAGAGATATGCGATGCCGTCGGTGCCGGGGTTGTCATTGGTGTTGTTGGCGACCTCGAAGATCGACTCGTTGTTGTTGGGGGTGCGGAAGTCCTGCACCATCGAGCCGTAGGGCAGGAGGCTGTACCTGCCGGAGCCTATCACGGCCGTGGCGGCGGTGACGGCCGTGTTCCAGTCCTCGCGGAAGACGGCCACGCGGGCCTGCAGCGCCAGCGTGCCCCAGCGGTTCATGCGGATCCTCGCGAAGGACGGGTTGATGCTGCCGTTCCAGTACACGTCACCCGTGGTGGGCAGGCGCTTGAGGGCCTCGGCGATGTCCTTGTAGATCTGGTCATAGACCTCCTTGGCGGTGTTGCGGGCCGGGTAGACCACTTCGGTTACATTCAGTACAGGTTTCAGCACCAGCGGCACGCCGAGGTGCGACCCGTCGGCCGTGTGGTTGAGGGGTCGGGCGAAGAACTTGACTAGGTCGAAGTAGGCCAGCGCGCGCACGGCGTAGGCCTCCCCGATGAGCTGTCCGAACTCCTCCTGCTGGAGGGGCGTGATGATGCCCCGCAGCTTCTCCTCGTTGGCGATGATGTTGTTGGCCGAAGTCACCACCTGGTACATCTGGTTCCACATGCGGCTGACATTGGCGTCGGTGGCCGTGTGGGTCATCGTGTTCATGCCGGTGTATCGGTTGCCCGTGCGTACGCTGCGCGTGGCGTTGTCGGACAGCACCTCGGGAATCACGAGTGCGTCGCGGCCATAGTAGCTGTACGACTGCATGAGGGAGTAGAGGCCGTTGACGGCGGCCCTGGCCGTGGGGAGGCTCGAGAAAACGTCCTCCGCGAAGACGTTCTGCTGCGGCTTCAGGTCCAGGAAGTTCTTCCCGCAGCCCATCGTCAGCAGCAGGGCCGACAGCGGAAGGAATGTGAGTATGCGTTTCATTGTGCGTGCTTGTTCGGTTATTCGATGGGGTTAGAAGGTCAGGTCGATGCCGATGAGCAGCGTCCTGAACACGGGCGGACGCTGCGACATGACGCCGTCGATCGTGACTTCGGGGTCGGTGTTGTAGCGCTTGTCCTTCACCCAGGTGTAGAGGTTCTGCGCCCTCAGGTAGGCCTTCGCGCTGGATACCCTGGCCTTGGCCAGCACGGCCTTGGGCACCGTGTAGGAGAGCGATACGTCCCGCAGACGCACATAGCTGCCGTCGTAGAGGAACCGGGTGCTCTCATAGCTGCCTGCCGACGACTGGGTGCCCAGGAACACGGGCTTGGGTACGTCCGTGACCTGTCCCGGCGTCGTCCACCGACGGTAGAACTCGTAGCGGCTGAGGCCGTTGCTCTGGTCGGAGAAGCCCAGGTTCGCGTCGGTCTTCTGCAGGTAGCCGTACTCGTCGTAGATCTTGTTGCCCCAGAATACGTAGACCTGGAAGCTGAGCTGGAAGTTCTTGTAGGACATGCTGTTGGTCATGCCTCCGTAGAACTTCGGCAGCGCGCTGCCGGAGACGAGGCGGGGCAGGGCCGTCGTGAAGACGTTCGTGGTGGAGTCCTTCGCATCGGATGTGTACCAGAGGGCCTCGCCGTTGGCGGGGTTCACGCCGGCGTAGCCACGCTGGAAGTGGCGGTAGTAGTCGCTGCCGATGCGGCGGAAATAGGCACCGTTGTTCGAGAACAGCGAGTCGATCTCGGTGAT
>RGVM01000560.1 GCA_010027295.1 Chitinophagia bacterium | reverse complement strand
GTTACCATGTCGTAGCTGAGCTTGCTGCCCAGGTCGCCCGAGATGCGGAGGTTCAGGGTGTTCCGCTTCATCGTGTTGTTGTCGACGATGCCTTTGGCGTTGACGTTGGTGTAGGAGAAGTAGGTCTGCGTCCTGTCACCACCGCCGGAGACGGCCAGCGAGTTAGAGGCCTGGTTGCCCGTGGAGTAGAAATTATCATAGGTGCCGGGCTGAGGGGAGAAGCTGTAGGTCTTGCCGATGTTGTCGGGCTTGGGGCCCCACATGGCCACCTGCGAGCCGTCCATCTTCGGGCCCCAGCTGAACTCGGAGGCGCGGTTGTAGACGCCGTTGCTTCCCTGGCCGTATACGTCCTGGAACTCCTGGAGTACGATGGCCTTCTCGGCGATATAGGAGCTGTTGAGCGTCACACCGAGTCCCTTGCGGCTGCCCTTCTTGGTGTTGATGATGAGGGCGCCGTTGGCGGCACGGGCACCATAGAGGGCGGTGGCCGAGGCGCCGCGGAGGACGTTGATCGACTCGATGTCGTCCGGGTTGATGCTGGAGATACCATCGCCGCCGTCACGACCGCCGTTGGCGTTGCCGGGGCTGAAGTTGGAGTTGTCCATGGGCACACCGTCGATGACGATCAGCGCCTGGTTGTTGCCGGTGATGGAACGGTCGCCGCGAAGCACGACGCGGGTGGAGCCGCCGACGCCCGAGGAGGAGCGGACGACGTCGAGACCGGCCACACGACCGATCAGCGAGTTGGCCACGTTCAGTTCGCGGGCCTTCGAGAAGGTGCCCGTCTGAACCTGCTGCGTGGCATAGCTCAGCGTGCGCTTGTTCTTCGAGAGACCCATAGCGGTGACGACCACCTCGTTGAGCTGCTTGTTGTCGGCGTTCAGCGTGACGTTCACGCTGGACTGGCCTGCGGCCACACTCACCTCGGCGGAGAGGAAGCCGGCGGAGGATACACTCAGCACCACGGCACCCGACGGGACAGTGATGGAGAAGGAACCGTCGTTGCCGGTCACGGCGGACTGTGTACCTCCCTTCACCTGCACCGTGGCGGAAGCCACAGGGGCGTTGTCGTTCCCCGTGACCTTGCCGGTCACCTGGCGGGACGATTGGGCCGACACCGACCCGAAGAGGATCAGTCCTAACAGGATGGCTTGCAATCTTTTCATGTTGTTTTGTTTAAGGCTGCAAAGTTTGATTCGAGACATATTTGGGATAAAAATAGCATAACCCTGACATATTTAACGAAAAATTTTTCAAAAGTATCTGAGCGAACCCCCTTGATTCAAACGTTGAATGATATGGTGCTTCCGGAGGAATCCTTGTACGGAGAGAGGGAACAAAATCATTCAGTCACATGCAGCCTTGCCTAATGCTCCGCATGGCTGAGGCCCCACCTGTCGACCCTACAGTCCATACGTCTGCCTTGGGTATCCGCCAATGGAGGGTGGGGGTACCCTCCAAGGGTGGGTATAGACAGGGAACGGCTGGGGTGTTCTACTCAATCGGACTTCCTGTATCTGGCCACTTCCTCCTTCGTGACGGGGGATGCCTGGTTCCCGAACTGGTTCCGGATGTGCGAGAGGAGTTCGGACAGGTCCTGATCCCGGAGGAAAGCAAACCCCGGCATGACATTGTTATAGGTTACGCCACCGACCACTACCGGTCCGGAAAGGCCGTGAACCACCGAACGCACCAGACGCTGTTTGTCGCCGGTGACCCAGTCGGAGCCGGCCAGGGGCGGGAACCGCTGCCCATCCCCCTTCCCGTCACGCTGATGGCAGGAGGCGCAATAGGTGCCGTACAGCTTCCCGCCCGGGACGGGCCGTTCACGGAACAGGTTGTCGGCGACGGAGTCGGGCGTCTTGAGGTTGGGCAGCTGTTTGCGGGCCTCCATCGCCGACAGCGCCTTTTCATCGAATCGGGAGGGCCCGTCATAGAGGATCCTCCAGACCTTCCCCTTCCTGGAATCGGACACGTACAGGGAGCCGTCGGGGCCTTCGGCGAGCCCCATGGGCCTGTGGCGGGCATCCCCGGTATTGACGATGGTGTCGACCCCGGCGAACCCGTCGG
>RGVM01000559.1 GCA_010027295.1 Chitinophagia bacterium | reverse complement strand
CGTCCGATCGCAGATTGAGATGAGAATGGTTTTTTCATGAGTTGAACGGTGTGTGTGGATTGTGAGGGTTTTGGAACTGAATGCATCTGAGCGATGCATTTTGGGGAGGTAGCCGAGTCCTCGCCTTGGGCGCAAGAGGGTTTTTTGTAAACTTGGATCCGCAGGTTGGCGGCCCGCGCCATGTGGCCAGCTCTGGCACCCGTTGAGCCATCCATTCGGCCAGCCCACTCGCGCCCCGCCTCCCGGTATCAGCGCTGATGCGTCGCACCGAGACCAGGCACAAGCCCCACATCACGCGAGTCAAGCCGCCCCTCCTGCGGGCCTTCGGGGAACCGGCGGATCCTTCCCTGTTAACGATTGTCACCCATCACTGCGAAGCTCACTCACTGCGTGGGGGCACGTCCGCGGGGATCCCACCGCCCAAATCGACAATCCGGCGGAACACCGCTTCATCGAGACCCATGACACTGAGACGCGATTGCCGGATGAGCGGCATGTCGCGCGTGACGGGGTCCGCCTTGAGGATTTCCAAACTCACGGGGCGGATCAGGGAACGCCACGGGACCAGGTCCACGGCCGACCAGTCGCCGTCTTCCGCGGTGGGATCGGGATAGGCGGATCGTTCGACACGCGCGATACCGACGACCTGCTTGTCGGAGACGCTGTGGTAGTAGAGCACGAGATCGTCCGGCTTCATCGCCCGGAGGAAATTGCGGGCCTGAAAATTGCGTACACCGGTCCATGCGGTGCGTCCGTCCTTTACAAAGGTGGCCCAGGCGTAGGCCTCCGGTTCCTGCTTCACCAACCAGTAGCGTGTTTCCATCCGCGCACCTTGCACCGGAACCGTTCCCGGCGCGACCCCGGGAACGATCTGCGGTAGGGTGAGCCGGTGAAGTTGATCTCATGGAATGTGAACGGTCTGCGGGCGGTCCTGCGGAAGAACTTCCTCGCCTTTCTGGAGGAGCATTCGCCCGACATCCTGTGTGTGCAGGAAACCAAGGCGTCGCCCGATGACGTCGAGCAGCTGTGGCCCGGCTCGTACACGACCTACTGGAGCAGCGCCGAGAAGAAGGGTTACTCGGGGACCTGCATCTTCACACGGGCACGACCGGAACGGGTGTCGTATGGAATCGGTCGTGAGGAACATGATCGCGAGGGACGCGTGGTGACCGCCGAATACGCCGACTTTTTCCTGGTGAACGTCTACGTGCCCAATTCCCAGCGGGAGTTGGCCCGACTGCCCTACCGCCAGCAGTGGGACGTGGAGTTTCTGGGTTATCTGCGGGGATTGGAGGAGCGCAAACCCGTGATCTTCTGCGGCGATCTCAACGTGGCCCATACGGAAATCGATCTCGCGAATCCCAAGGCCAACGTCCGCAACCACGGGTTCACCCCGGAGGAACGCGCTGGCTTCGATGCGTTCATCCGTGCCGGTTTCATCGACACCTTCCGTCAGTTCGAAAAGGCAGGCGGCCATTACACCTGGTGGAGCCCCATGAGCCGCGCCCGCGAACGGAACATCGGATGGCGCATCGACTACGTCCTCACCTCGGCATCGCTGCGGCCCCGGCTCCGGAAGGCCTTCATCCTGCCGGATGTCCCCGGCTCCGATCACTGCCCGGTCGGTGTCGAAATGGATTGAGCCCGCCTTGTGAAGAGGACTTGCGGTTCACGGCCGGACCCGTGCGGCATCCAGGCGCCCGATGAGGTGCGGAGGCAACCGGGGATCGACCGATCCGGGTTCGGGAAGCTCCGTTGAAACATGGCCGTCGGCGAAGGCGGCGACCGCACGTTGGGCGTGCCGGAAATGCACGGTGGCTTCGAGTCGGTTCGTCCCGAAGTAATAGAACTCCTCGAGCATGGGACGGTCCTGCGAGGCCGGCGGCTGGAAATCGTTGATCTGCCCGCTGTCGACGTACACCGCCAGCCCGGACGGATTCATCAGTTGATGCATCCGGACGGCTTCGCCCCCGCGGGGACCGAGCAGGATGTTGTATCCGTATCCGTAGGCTGCACCGCGGGCCTTGGCTTTGAACCGTTCGGAATGCCGGTCTAGCGCCGGACAGACTT
>RGVM01000558.1 GCA_010027295.1 Chitinophagia bacterium | reverse complement strand
ACGGAGACGGCCTCGATGGTTTACGATCTCGGTCGTTACCAGTGGAGCGACGAGGAGTGGGTGGCGGCCCGCGGACAGAAGGAATGGCATCGGGGACCGCTGAGCATTTACGAAGTGCATCTCGGCTCGTGGCAGCGGAAGCCGGAGGAGGGGAATCGCTTCCTCAGCTACCGGGAGCTCGCCGACACGCTGGTGCCGTACGTGCAGGAGATGGGGTACACGCATGTGGAACTGCTGCCGGTGGCCGAGCATCCGTTTGCGGGCTCGTGGGGATACCAGGTCACGGGCTACTTTGCGCCGACGTCGCGGTTTGGGAATCCGGACGAGTTCCGCTACCTGGTCGATCGCTTTCACCAGGCTGGCATCGGCGTCATCCTCGACTGGGTGCCGGGCCATTTCCCCAAGGACGAACATGGGCTGGCGAACTTCGATGGAACGGCGCTCTACGAGCATGCGGATCCGCGCCAGGGCGAGCACATGGACTGGGGGACGCTGATCTTCAACTACGGCCGCAACGAGGTCCGGAATTTCCTCATCGCCAACGCGCTCTTCTGGCTGGCCGAGTATCACATCGATGGCCTGCGCGTGGATGCCGTGGCCTCGATGCTCTACCTCGACTACTCACGGCAGCCGGGGCAATGGGTGCCGAATGCGCACGGCGGACGGGAGAATCTGGACGCGATCTATTTCCTCAAGCGCTTCAACGAGGTCTGCTACGAGCGCCACCCGGGCATCATCACGATCGCAGAGGAAAGCACCGCCTGGCCGGGCGTCTCGCGCCCGACTTACCTCGGAGGCCTCGGCTTTGGCTTCAAATGGAACATGGGGTGGATGCACGACTTCCTCGAGTACATGGCGAAGGACCCAGTCTTCCGTCGGTATCACCAGGGGACGGTCACCTTCTCGCTACTGTATGCGTTTCACGAGCACTTCGTCCTGGTGCTGAGCCACGACGAAGTGGTGCACGGCAAGGGCTCGATGATCCGCAAGATGCCGGGGGATCTCTGGCAGAAGTTTGCCAACCTCCGTATGTTCTACGCGTGGATGTACGCGCACCCAGGGAAGAAGCTGCTCTTCATGGGCGGCGAGTTCGGGCAGTGGCGGGAGTGGAATCACGACATCTCGCTCGACTGGCACCTGTGCGCCTACCCGGAGCACGACGGTCTCAAGCGCCTGGTCCAGCATCTCAACCATCTCTACCGGACGGAACCAGCCCTGTGGGAACTGGACGACTCCTACGCTGGCTTCGAGTGGATCGATTTCCACGACTCGGACAACTCCGTGGTCGCGTTCATGCGCAAATCCAAGGAAGGCAGCATCCTGATCTTCATCGTGAACGCGACGCCGATCCCGCGAGAAGGCTACCGGGTGGGCGTGCCGCACGGAGGTTTCTACGAGGAGGTGCTCAATACCGACGCTCAGACCTACGGAGGCAGTAATCTGGGCAATTTCGGCGGTATGCACGCCGAGGGTATTGCCTGGCAGGGGCGCAGTCATTCGCTCATGCTGCGGCTTCCGCCGCTGTCCACCGTCGGCTTCCGCTGGCGTCCCGAGGCTTGAAGCCTGGCCGATTGTTACCGTTTCGTTACCGCTTCGTTCCCGAGTCGTCATTTTCGGCCCGCGGACGTGCAAACAGATTGCTGGCACAGAGCGGACTCCTATGCTCCCTGCACCGCTCCTCCTGACAAAACCTATGAAACTCCGTCGTTCCCACGCGTTCACCCTCATCGAACTCCTGGTCGTCATCGCGATCATCGCGCTGCTCGCCAGTATCGCCATCCCAGTCTATGGCACCGCCCAGGAAAAGGCGCTCCGCATCAAGTGTCTCTCGCAGGCCAAGGGCATCTATCCGGCCCTGAAGATGTTCGCCGGCGATCATGACGGCGCCTACCCGACCCAAAAGGACCAGGACTCTGGTTCCTCCAACAGCGGCGGCGGCGGCGAACTTTCCGACGCCAATGCAGCCTTCGCCAACCTGATCCCTGGGTACCTGGCGAACGAATCGCCCTTCGGCAATCCGGCCTCCCGTTACTGCAAGGACGCCACCGGCGCCGCCAAGGGCCCGGACAA
>RGVM01000557.1 GCA_010027295.1 Chitinophagia bacterium | reverse complement strand
GCGGAAAGGCCGGGTTCCGGCAACCTGTCGTTCTCAGCTGTGCATACCCTGCATCGGACCGATGTTCCCGTACAGAATAATTTCACCGTCAGGCTCCGGCCCCTGCGACCCGTTCCGGCAGCGCTGGCCGACAGGATGGTCATCCGTCGGACCGGAAGCGGGTCGCCGAAGGTCGGGAAGGCCAAATCCGAGTCGGGGTGGTACGCCGCCCGGTTCCGTGAGTTTGGCGACTTTGAGCTCTTGGCAGATGCCACGCCACCCCTCATCTCGATTGTAGGACTGCGCGAAGGCGGTCGGCTTACAGGCATGTCCCTTACGGTTCGTGTAACGGACGACCTGGGCAGCATCCGCAACTTCAGGGGCGATATCGACGGGCGCTGGGTCCTCTTCGCCCAGCAGGGAGGCGCTTTCACCTACCGCGTTGACGAGCGCTGCCCGCCCGGCCGGCACACCCTGACCATCGGCGTGGAGGACGAGGCCGGCAACAAATCGGTGCGTAGCGTTGTTTTCACCCGATAAACGCGACACGACATGAGCCAACTCAAAGCAGGCGACAGGGCCCCCGACTTCGCCGGCCTCGACACCGACGGGAACCGGGTCTCCCTGTCCGATTTCAAGGGACGCACCCTGGTGTTGTACTTCTACCCACAGGATAACACGCCGGGATGCACCTCACAGGCATGTAACCTGCGCGACAACCTGTCCTCACTGTCCGCACACGGGATTGCCGTCGTGGGGGTCAGTCCCGACGATTCGGCCAGTCACAGGAAGTTCACCGACAAATACGCCCTCAACTTCCCGTTGATCGCTGATACGGACCACACCCTCATCCAGGCCTACGGCGTCTGGGGCGAGAAGCAGATGTACGGCCGCAAGTACATGGGACTGTTGCGCACCACCTTCGTTATCGGCGGCGACGGGACCATCCGGCACGTCTTCCACAAACCCAAGGTGAAGGAGCATGCCGGTGAGATCCTTAACTGCCTGCAGGGCGGGGCCTAGTCCTGACCCGTTAGGAACTCCAGCTCCCCGTGCCTGTAATGGGCGATATGAGGCCTGTCCAAGGCAAGCACCCCCTCCGCGGAGACACCCTGTACGATGCCGGTGAACCGTCCGGATGCATCGCGGAACGGCATTTCCCTGCATCTGCCGTAGAGCCTCCGATTGTATTCCGACAGCATGGCCTCTCGACCTCCGGAGGACAGCTCCTCCAGCCGCTGTCCCAGCACTGCACAGAGCCTGCGGGCCAGCGCGATGACATCGTGCGTCACTCCAGTGGCCTGACGGATCGATACAGGGTTGGGCAGCGCATCGTCGAAGCCCGCCTGGTTGACGTTGATGCCAATGCCGATGACGGAACGGCGGCACCGGCCACCCCGCAGGATGTTCTCAATGAGGATGCCTCCTGCCTTCCTGTCATGCCAATAGAGGTCGTTTGGCCATTTTACGAAAACCCCTTCGGGCATCAATTCCTGTAGTAGGTCGCTCCCGGCGAGTGCGGAGGCGAGGATGAGCGGGAAGCCACATCCGTCCTCTATCCCGACAGGGTCCACGACGGCGCTCATCAGGATGGAGACATCCGCTTGCGAATGCCAGGAGCGGCCCCGCTGACCCTTTCCGGAGGTCTGCGTACGGGCGAAGAACACTGTGCCATGACCGACGTCCTGTCCGGACGCCAACCGCATGGCATGGATATTGGTGCTATCGACACTGTCCAGTATGATGAATGGTTCACCGATGGCGGGCATGGTGGAAGGATGACGAATAATGCGTAAATTCGGGCCTGCTGACAGCCGATACCGACCCGGCACCCGGTCCATGAAATTAAGGGTGTCGACACTCAATTCCGGAAACTGCGGCGATTAAAAAAATAAACACAGACGTTTGTCATCCACACCCGTGCCGGAAATGCCGGTCAAGCGCGCAGCGCGACTGACAAGGGGCAGCAGGATCGTTAAGACCATCATCGCGGCCATCCATGACAAGAAGGGGGAAGCGGTTGTCTCATTGGACCTCAAGGGCATCCCCGAGGCCGTAGCCGACTTCTTCATCATCTGCCAGGCGGGTTCGATGACGCAGGTGCGGGCCATTGCTGACCA
>RGVM01000556.1 GCA_010027295.1 Chitinophagia bacterium | reverse complement strand
ATGACATTGTAGAAATCACCCTCAATTCTCTTGATCCCGACCACGCCGATCCATTCCTGTATGGCGTATGCCCCGGCCTTGTCATAGGGGGCGTACCTATCGACATAATGTTCGATACCCTTCGGCTCAAGCTCGTGAAACCATACGGTGGTGACATCATGAAATCGTGAGATATGGCCGCGGTGCAGGATGACAACTCCGGTGACGACTTCGTGGCTTCTGCCCGAGAGTCGTGACAGGATACGGATGGCATCCAGCCGGTCTGCCGGCTTCCCTATCACATCGCCGTCGAGGACGACCATGGTGTCGGCTGCCAGGATGGGAGGAACATTCGATAGCCCCCCGTATGCCACTCCATTCTGGACCGCTTGAGCCTTGGCAAGCGCCACCCACTCAGAGGCCTCCCCGGGGTTGATACCGGGGGGGAACGACTCATCGGCATCGCTAACGATGACAGTAAAGGGCACTTCTGCCCATTCCAGCAACTGACGACGTCTCGGGGAACCGGAGGCCAATACGATACTGTCCATTTTGATGAGAGATGAATGGGTGCGAATATCGGAATATCCGCGGATGGGCTTGGATGCTCCTTGCAAGGTTGGATGCGGTTGTCTATTTTGCCATCTGAACGGGGATCTATTCCATGGATTTTGATTCCCCGGTATTCGACCGAACGTAGCTGTCAATGAAAGAAAAATCCGTCGGCAAGCTTCTACGAAATAGGCCCGAGACGGTCCCTGCGAACGGTTTGCATACGGCCGTCATTATACCCTTCTTCAACGACATGGTCAAACTCGGCAGGGCCGTCGGATCCCTGTTAGAGCAGACACACCGCCCGGATACGATTGTACTGGTGGACGATTGCGGAAAGGAACGACTCGATGATGGCATCAGGCGGAGCATAGAGGAGGCAGGCGTTGAGCTTTTACTGATTGAGAACAGGCAGAATCTGGGCCCCGGTGGCTCGAGGCAGGCGGGGATGGATGCGTTGCCTGCAGACACCGATTACGTCATGTTCCTCGACAGCGACGACTACCTGTCACCGAACTGCCTGGAGGCGCTGGTGGAGGCACACCACAGGGAATCCGGCCTGGTGGCAACCTATGCGGACAGTCGCAACATACACACGGGCGAGAGGAGGCTGGATGAAGGGCGTGAGCCATTTGATAACCTCTTGGACGGGATGCTGCGTGGACCTCGCGGATGGGGCACAGGGTCGCTGCTATGGCGTTTCCCCGAGATACGCGGCATCAGGTGGCCGAGCATGAGAACCATTGAGGACTCTCACTTCGAGTTGTCGGCGGCGCTGGTGAACCCCAGGATTAGATATGTACCTGAGGCAACGATCCATATCGACCAGTCATGGGAGCCGGAGAGGCTTGTCCGCCGAAACCGACACATGAATGAATTCCACAGTCAGCGGATACTTGAACTGTACGAACGAATCCTACGCAACTATCCGTTCAACAACGAGGAAGCGCGCCGAAAGAACTATCTCCGACTTGCCGTCTACCATTGGTCCCGAAAGTCAAAGCTCACGGGTTTCGAATACCTTAAGGAGGCGTTGACATACATCGGTCATGGACGTTGGCGCATCACCTTCCGTATGCTATACTATTTCCCCAAATACGGGTTTTCGCAACAAACACGGCGATAGCTTGGAGGGGGCTGCCCACCCAATCCAATATTGGAATTGTCACATCAAAAGCAGCATGGACGATGTGCCACCCAGCATGGCCCATTTCAGCCATCCGCTGAACCTCCGGAATCTGTCCGGCTCCTGTGCAGGCCATAGCCGATTCAGTACTGACGCACAGGGTAGAACGACGGATGCAGCCATTAAGACGGGCATGGCCCATTGACCGCGTATGGCGAAATAGACCGAAAAAGCGATTACCGACAAGAGTAGCACAACCAACCATGTGGCGGTGTACACCTTGGTCGATCTCATCCCCCAGGCCACAGCCATGGTTCGGCGTCCATGACGTTGGTCACCAATCCTATCCTCCATGTCCTTGACCGCTTCACGAATGATGGACATGATGAAGGCGAAGCCAGCGTACACGATGGCCGGTTTGTAAATCTCGGCCAGGTAGTTC
>RGVM01000555.1 GCA_010027295.1 Chitinophagia bacterium | reverse complement strand
CGTCGTAGGACGAGGCCGTCGTCCATTCCTTTTTGTCGCGCAGACTGATGATGATATCGGTCATCTCCACTGGCATCGGGTCGGTGGGGATCTCACTGGAGCCTATGCGGGTCACCACCCGCTCCACTTCCGGGAATTTCCGCAGGACGGCGGCCGCCTGCCCCGAGACGCGTATGGACTCCGTCAGCGAGCTGCCGGTGAGGATGCGGGCGTCGATGGCGAAGTCGCCCTCCTCGAGTTCGGGGATGAACTCTCCGCCCAGCCGGGTGGCGAGCAGCAGTGAGAGGGCCAGGGCGACGACGCTCGAGCCCAGCAACCAGGCCGGACGGCGGAGCGACCGACGCAACAGCCTGTCGTACCCGTCGCCGAGCCTTCGCATGAGCCGGACGGTGAATCCCTCGCCGTGCGATCTCCGCTGGGACAGGAACAGAGAGGAGGCCATCGGCACATAGGTCAGTGAGAGGATGAATGCGCCCACCAGCGCGAAGGCGACCGTCTGGGCCATGGGGCGGAACATCTTGCCCTCGATGCCCGTCAGACTGAGGATGGGGAGGTATACCACCAGGATGATGGCCTGCCCGAAGACGGCGGCGTTCATCATCCGCGAGGCGGACTGTCCTACGAGACCGTCCATCTCCGCCCTCGAAATCTTCCCGGGGCCTTTCCCAGAGCCATCATGCAGCCGGTGGAGGACCGCCTCGACGATGATCACGGCACCGTCCACGATCAGGCCGAAGTCGAGCGCGCCCAGGCTCATCAGGTTGCCGGACACGCCAAACAGATTCATCATCCCGACGGCGAAGAGCATCGAAAGGGGAATGACGGAGGCGACGATGAAGCCGGCCCGGAGGTTGCCCAGGAAGAACACCAGCACGAACACCACGATCAGCGCGCCCTCCATGAGGTTGGTCCTGACCGTGCGTATCGATCTGTCGACCATCTTCGTGCGGGAGAGGAAGGTCACCAGCTCCACGCCTTCGGGCAGTGTCTTCCGGATGCGGGCCATCCGCTCCTCTATGCCCTTGATGACCTGGGAGGCGTTCTCGCCTTTCAGCATGAGTACGACGGCGCCTGCCACCTCGCCCTTGTCCTCGTTTGTCATGGCGCCGTAGCGGACGGCGTGACCGATGCGTACTTCGGCGATGTCGCGGATCAGGACGGGCATGCCGCCGGAGGTGCTGCGCACGGGTATGCGCCGGATGTCGTCGATGGAGCCCGCCTGTCCCTCCGTGCGGATGAACAGCAGCGATGGTCCCTTCTCGATGTAGGAGCCGCCCGAGTTCTGGTTGTTCGCCTCCAGGGCGCGGAAGACGTCGGAGAGGGTGATGCCCAGGCTGCGCAGCCTGTCGGGCCGGACGGCCACTTCGTATTGCCGCAGCTTGCCCCCGAAGCTGCTGACGTCGGCCACGCCCTTCGCGCCCAGGAGCTGCCGCCGTACGATCCAGTCCTGGATGGTGCGCAGGTCCTCCACCGAATACTTCCCCTCATACCCTTCGGAGGGACGGAGGATGTACTGGTAGATCTCGCCGAGGCCGGTGGTGACGGGCGCCATCTCCGGAGAGCCCGCCTCGCGGGGAATCTCGTCGCGGACGCGAGTGAGTTTCTCGCCCACCTGCTGTCGCGCCCAGTAGATGTCCGTGTCGTCGTCGAAGACGATCGTGACGACCGAGAGGCCGAAGCGGGAGATGGACCGGATTTCACGAATGCCGGGGATGCTGGAGCAGGCCTGTTCGATGGGAAACGTGATGAGCCTCTCCACTTCCGGGGAGGCCAGGGTGGGCGTCACCGTGATGGCCTGGACCTGGTTGGAAGTGATGTCGGGGAGGGCGTCGATGGGCAGGCGTGTCAGCTCGAAACCGCCCCAGACGACCCAGGCCAGGGTCAGCAGGCCTACGATGAGCTTGTTGCGAATGGAAAAACTGATGATATGGTTGAGCATATCCGGATGTCTGTTCGTTCGGGAAGAGGAGTGGGGAAAGCCGGGAAATCAACAGACGGTCCGGGGCGGCTGGAAGATGTCGATGCAGCGGAGGATGGGTGAATGCCGCTGTTCGCGGGGCGTCATAGCCGGGGCGTCGGAAGGCCCCAGGGCAGTGATA
>RGVM01000554.1 GCA_010027295.1 Chitinophagia bacterium | reverse complement strand
AGGGGGGAATTCCCCCCTTCTTTAGAGATCATTTTAAGGGCCGCGTCGTAGGCGTCGAAGTCGGCGACGGGACTACGGCATCATCGCGGATGAGCGAACGATGCCGTTCCATCAACAGTTTAAGACTCGGAATATGTATCGTGTCGCCCGGTAGCACACGACCGTCCTGACGTAGTCGCTTGTCGGCAAAGCCGTAGTTGCGGTTAAATTCACGCAAGGCGTCGGCACAACGGGCATCGCCATAGTATTTGCTACTGAACGTCATCCACGACTCGCCTTCAACGGCCAACACGGCATGGACACGGTAGCGCTCGACGGCCGGGGGGCTGGGCGGTGTGGAGTTGGCCGCATCAGGCCCGATGATAATGGGGGTAGCAGACGCTCTGGGCTTGTCGTCGATGGTGATGGGCTTAGCGCTGATTGTACCGACAGGGGCACCTGGTGGAACCGTTGCTGGTGTGGAGGGTACGGTCGGACCAGGTGGCGCGATCGCTGGCGTAGCCGGCGGGGTAGGAGCAGGCGGCACGGTGGAAGGCGGTACGGAAACACCCGGAGTTGCTGGCACTGTGGTAGGCGTAGTCGGTACGCTCGGAGCGGGCGGTATCGTTCCGGGCACATCCGGAGTTGGCGGCACTGTGGCAGGCGTGGTCGGTACGCTCGGAGCGGGCGGTATCGTTCCTGGTATACCCGTTGTCGGTGGTACAGCACTCGGGGCAGGAGGTGACGACATTGGCGGTACAGCGATAGCCGGTGTTGACCCAGGTGGCATCGGCACCGTCATCGTGGGTGGTGCTGGCGGCACGGAGGGTGTCATGGGCACGGGGGGCGGCACCGCAGCGGGCGGGATACTCCCAGGCGGCATCGGCACCGGCGGAGTTTCAACCGGAGCCGGCGCAACCGGAGCCACGGGAGGATTGACAGGCGGCAGTGTTCCAGGCGGAACAGCTCCAGGGGGGCCTCCACTGCCAGGTGGCGGCGCAGGCGGCGGCACGGGTTCGGAGGTGATAGCGGTGGCCCGGATCACCTGGGGATCGACCATCGGATTGCCACGTGTATCCTCTGCTCGACCGGCACCGGGTAGGGGCGTGAACGTGCTTCGCTCAATGGGTTTGTTGCTTGAGGTTCGCCCTAGGTCTTCTGTACCTGGGGCTTTGGGTGTTACGGGCGATTGGACACCTGAAGGTTTCACCTCCACAGGCGGTATAGTCCCACTGAAGTTTGGTTTCGCTTCCACAGGCGCGGGGGGAACGGCTACGGGCGGCGTTACCGGCGCTGCGGTGGGCGGCACGGCGCTCGGTGGGACCGTAGCTGGTGGAACGGACGGTGGAACTTGATTAACGGGCGGCAAGGCACCCCCAGGCGGACTCGGAACAGGCGCTTCCGGTTTGACTTCGGTCGGTGGCATCGTGGATGGCGAGATCGGCATTGGACTTGTCAGCGGTGGAACCGGCGGTGGTGTCGGTGTGGGAGGTACCGTTGTTGTGGGCGGCATCGGTGGGATGGGGGCGGGCGGTGTCGCGGCTGGTGGTATCGGCATAGGAGTAGGTGCAGGCTGCAACCCACTTCCCGGTGGTGTGACAGGCTTCACTTCTGAGGGAACACTCGGCGTACTCATAGGCGGTGGCGATAATCCTGGAATATCGCCTGCGCCAGGCGGTGGAATACTTCCTAATGGCGGAGGAGCAGGTATCGAGGCAGATGGGGGCGTTGGCGGTGTCATGGGAGGCAATGTTCCACCGGGCGGCGGTGCTGGCGTTTGTGCCAATACCGGCTTGATGGTAGGCTGATCGTCGTCGTCAATCTTTGAACCTGACGAGAGCGGCGGCAGTTCATTCCCATTTGCTTTTGGGGCAGGAACGGGAGAAGGAGGGGTCTCCGTTGGGATAGAGGGAGTTCCCCGGCTTCCCGGTGGAACCGGAATCGCGGGTATCGGTTTCAAGTCAGGGGTGCCGGGTGTTACCTCTAACGTGCTGGTCTTTTTCGCTTCCTCGATGGGAGCCATCCCTGACACGGGTACTATGTCCGGTACGGCCGGGCGAGGCTCAGAAGCCGATGATTTGGCCGTTGCCATGCTCAATGTCGGAACCGTTGATACGGCAT
>RGVM01000553.1 GCA_010027295.1 Chitinophagia bacterium | reverse complement strand
CGCCATGCATTCCTCATCACCCTGCTGCACGAGTTCGCGCATCTGCTCACCTTCCTGGAGCACGGTCCGCGTGTGGCATCCCATGGCATGGAATGGAAGGCAAGGTATTCGGCCATCCTCAAGGACTTCATCGACCGAGGCATCTTCCCCGTCGATATCCGGGAGGCGCTGGAGTCGGGCCTTCGGAACCCTGCCGCAAGCACTTGTGCCGACGAGGAACTCATGCGGGTACTCAGGCGCTACGACCCTGTGAAAGAAGGTTTCTGTCTCGTGGAGGAACTCCCCTCCGGCGCATGGTTCCAGATTCGGGGTGGCAGGGTGTTCCGGAGGGGGGAACGCCAACGCAAGAGATACCAGTGCGAGGAACTGGGGACGGGGAGGATATATGTCTTCAGTCCGGTGTACGAAGTGCTCCGGCTGCCTGACGACTTTAATCCATAGTTCTGCCTACTGTAAGTGGCGTTCGTTCAGAGTTCGAGGATCATCCAGACATCGCAGCCGAAATGGCCAGTATTGCCCATCGGTCCATCCAGGTGGCGGAAGCCGAATCGTCGGTAGACATCGATGGCCCTTGTCAGTTCCGGCATCGTCTCGATGTACACCTGACGGAAGCCGAAGGCTCTTGCCTTCTCCAGGCAGAGATCAATCATATGCCTGCCCAGTCCCAGGCCCCGGGCTTCCGGGATCAGATACATCTTGACCAGCTCGCAGGTGTCGGATGGAAGTCCGGCACTTGGGAAAACACCGGCGCCGCCGAGCAGTCGCCCATTAGCCCAGGCAGTCATGTAGTGTGATCCGGGAGTCTGGAACAGGCTGTACAGGTCGTCCGTTGTAGGGTCGGTAAAGACCGTACCTGGCTTGTCGACGCCGAACTCCGCCAGCGATGACCGGATAATGGCTGCCATGGGTGCGTTATCCTCCCGTCGCAAAGGCCTGATGACGATTTCTTCGATGCTTGTCATGGAATGAATCTACGATGCGTTTACCCTTGTACTGCTCGGAAGAAGGCTTCCAATTTCCACGGGTCGAGTCTTCCGTCGGTCCGCACCCCGCTGCAGAGGTCGAGGCCATAGGGGCTGACCTTTTCGATCGCCTCACGCACATTGCCGGCATGCAATCCACCCGCAAGGAACACCGGCTTGGGTGACTGTGCCACGATGCGGGCGCTGAGCGTCCAGTCATGCGTCCGGCCTGTTCCACCCAACTGCTTTATCCCAAGACACGGATTCCCGCTGTCGAGCAGGATGGCATCGACCCATTCCGCGATAGCGGCTGCCTCCTCGACAGAGTCCTCGTCCCGGACGTGGATCACCTGTACGAGTCGGACATGCGGGCAGTGTGCCCGTATCAGGGGGTAGGCCTCCTGGGGGACGGCGTCCACGAGTTGTACCGTGTCGGTGTGGGTCCTGCCGACATGGGCGATGACGTCTTCGGCCAGTGTCTCACTCGTCAGCAGGAAGGTGCTTACACCGGGTGGCACTGTCCGCGTGATCAGCCGTATCCGGTCGTCATCGATCACGCCGGGTCCGCTGGGCATCCTGCCTACCAGGCCGAGGGCAGAGGCGCCTGCATCGACGGCCATCCTTGCCTCCTCAGGGGAGCTGATGCAGCAAACCTTGACCTTGGGTATCATATCTTAGATCATGGCGACGATGTAAAGATAGGGTAGGGTTGGGGTCATCCATGGGAAATCGCCCACGGTAAGGTTAGTTTTACATCAGCCCCTGCATCAGGCATCCACAGGGTATCGGATCCCTGCCACCTGGCGGATGGTATCCAAGACATCCATCAGTTCCAGGGTGTCTGCGTGTGTCATGATGGGACTCTCGGTGAGTCCTTGCCGAAGGCAATCCTGAAAATGACGGATCTCGTACTGATAGCCCCAGCCGGGTTCTTTTTCGACGGGTAGTGTCGTTCCCGTATCGGGTCGGCCGGGATACCACTGGATGGTTGCGGAAGGTTCGTAGAATCGGGTCGTGAGGTGCAGCCGCCCCTTTTCTCCCGCGATATCCGCCTCGGTGGCGAGGTTGGAGCGGAAGGTGGAGAACAGCTGCGCCGTGGCGCCATTGTTGTAATGAAAAGTGATGGCGCATTCCAGGT
>RGVM01000552.1 GCA_010027295.1 Chitinophagia bacterium | reverse complement strand
AGGCCGCCAGGCCTATGGACGGCTTGTTGTTTGTCCAGGAATAGGCGTAGCCCGGGATACCTGCTGGCAGGGTGATAGCCGGGTTAGTGGCCGTGTGGCACACCGTACGGTCGTCTGTCAGGGTTACCGGGGAAGGCGTGACGAGCACGTACAGGGTATTCCTGCCGCAGCGGGCCGTGCCGCCGGAAGTGCTGCAAGCCATGTACGGCAGGCTCAGCGTGCCCTGGAAGCCCGGCGTGGCCTGGAAGGAGTAGTCGCCGTTTGCCGACAAAACGACCCGGCCTACGCCGGTGATAGTAGTGTCTATGGTTGTCGCCACGGGTATATCGCCCTCGGCGTCTACATCGTTTAGCAGTACGTTACCCCTGACCGTGGAGCCTGAAAAGGCCATCCGGTAATCATCTGTCCCGAAGGTCGTGTTGGGGGAACCGGTACCTAATACCCATATTTCTTGGAAGCCCGTGTCGCATTTTGCGTTCGGCAACTGGCCGTCGCACACCTCGTAGGTATAGCGCAGCGAGCCACTGAAGCCCGTAGCGGGCACAAAGCGGATATCGCCCGTGGACGGGTTCACGCTTGTCGTTCCTTGCGTCGAGGGATTGAGTGCAGTGGTCACGCGGACGCTTCCGGGAGCCAGGCTGCGGCCCAAGGTACCTTCGCCGTCGTTCGCCAGTGTTTTCAATACCACGGCCTGCCCTTGCTTCGTGGTAGCCCGGTCGGGGTTTGCCATCGGCGGGTTGGACAGTCCGTAGGGCGTTTGTACCCTGATTTCCAGTCGGTATGCCGGGCAGTTGGTCGTGGTACCCTGTGGGCATACGGGCACCTCGAAGCGATAGACGCCCGGCACCTGTGCGCGGAAGGTGTAGCTGCCGCCCGTCGTCAGCACCGGCAGAAGGTCGCTGGGGTTGGACAGGTCGCGCCGGGCCGGGCCGAAGGTCGCACCTGTACCGAGCAGGTCGTTCGTAGCGATATTTCCCGAGATCAGGATACCCGTATAGGCCACCTGCATATCTGGTCCGGAGAAGCCGCTGTATGGATCCGTTTTCATCGCAACTTCCTGGCCGTTCGTATATCCGTCGCCGTCACAGTCCGCTGCGGCCCAGATCGCATTGGTAGCCACATAGCCTGTAAAGCCTGGATAGGCATTACTGCAGGGGCTGTACGGATCCGTTCCTCCAGCTATCTCGTCGCTATCTGGCGTACCGTCGCCGTCGCTGTCCTGCCGGAGGGTGAAGGTACCCGTAGCCGTGGCCGAGCCGCAGCCTCCCGTCAAGGGGATGCTGTACGCGAACGTACCTGCCGTAGCAGACATACCGCTGATCGTGATGGTATTGGATGCCCATACGGCGGTAAAGCCTGTAGGTAGGCCCGTAGGCGTACCGATGCCCGTCGCGCCTGTCGTCGTATGTGCAATCTGGATTAGTGCCGAGGTCAAGTTTTGGGAAGACAGGAACACTGCTGCCGAGGCTGTGTTCAATGGCGTCACTGTGATGGTGCCCGTCGCATTCAGGCCGCCGCAGCCCCCGGTCAAGGGGATGCTGTAGTTGAAGGTACCGGAGGCCGTCGGCGTACCGCTGATGGTAATCGTGTTCGAGGCCCAGGACGCCGTGACCCCGGCGGGAAGGCCAGTAGGCGTGCCGATACCCGTCACCCCTATCGTCGTGTGTGCGATGGCCGGCAGCGCCGTGTTGACGCATACCGTAGGGGTAGAAGAGGCTGCCGACACCGTATTGCTGAGCGTCACTGTGATGGTACCCGTCGCATTCACGCTGCTACAGCCTCCCGTCAGCGGGATACTGTAGTTGAACGTACCGGCTACCGTCGGTATGCCGCTGATGGTAATCGTATTGGAGGCCCAGGACGCCGTGACCCCGGCGGGAAGGCCGGTGGCCGCACCGATGCCCGTGGCACCAGTTGTGGTGTGCGTGACGGCCGTCAGGGCCGTATTGAGGCATACTGTAGGGCTGGAGGAGGCTGCCCCCACTGTATTTACCGGGTTTACCGACAGTGTGGCGGTAGCCGTCGCCGTACAGCCCCTGCTGTCCGTAATCGTCACCGAGTAGGTTCCTGCTACAGCCGTCACCGACTGCCCGCTCGCGG
>RGVM01000551.1 GCA_010027295.1 Chitinophagia bacterium | reverse complement strand
CACCGCGACATCAATTGGCCGGTCGGCGACTGGCCAATCCTGTGGTTTTGAGCTAGCTGATCGCCGGACAATTTCCACGCGAGCTGTGAACCCGTGATTGATCGGACACAGCAGCGATGACGAGGATCAAGGCCATGACCAAGGCGACGACGCTGAACGCGCCCAGGGTCGGCGTCGTCAGCCTCGGTTGTCCCAAGGCCCTTGTGGACAGCGAACGGATCATTACGCGACTGCGTGCGGAAGGTTACCAAATCGCGCCGGACTACCATGGGGCCGACCTGGTCCTGGTAAACACCTGCGGCTTTCTCGACAGTGCACGAAAGGAAAGTCTGGAGGCTATTGGCGAGGCCATCTCTGAAAACGGCAAGGTCATCGTGACAGGATGCCTGGGGGCCGAAAAGGACGTCATAACGCGGGAGCATCCGGACGTGCTCGCGGTGACGGGACCCCATCAATACGAGCAGGTTATGGACGCCGTGCACACCCACCTGCCCGCACCCAGTCATCCATTCATCGCGCTGGTCCCCGAAAGCGGCGTGCGTCTTACACCCCGCCATTACGCCTATCTGAAGATCTCCGAAGGCTGTAACAACAAGTGCTCGTTCTGCATCATTCCCTCCCTGAGAGGCGGACTGACCTCGAGACGAATAGACGCCGTCCTCAAGGAAGCGGAACAGCTCCGGAATGCAGGCGTACGTGAACTCCTTGTGATCTCCCAGGATACATCCGCATACGGTCTGGACGTTGGGTACACTCCTTACGACTGGAAGGGCCGGAAAAGAGAGACCCGGTTCCGTGATTTATGCGAGGGACTGGGAGAACTCGATATGTGGGTCCGACTCCATTACGTTTATCCCTATCCGCATGTCGATGAAATCATACCGATGATGGCGGACGGACGTATACTTCCCTATCTCGACATTCCCTTTCAGCACTCAAGCCCATCTGTCCTGCGACCCATGCGCCGGCCAGCAAACCAGGAGAAGACGCTTAATCGTATCGCCGCCTGGAGACGTGCGGTTCCGGATCTCGCAATACGCTCCTCCTTTATCGTCGGCTTCCCCGGCGAGACTGAGGAGGATTTCCAGCATCTCCTGGACTGGATGAAGGAGGCCCGCATCGATCGTGCAGGATGCTTCCGCTATGAAAACGTCACCGGGGCCGCCTCCGCGGACCTGGAAGGTCACGTGCCGGAAGACGTGAAGGAGGACCGCTGGCGCAGATTTATGGAACTTCAGGCGGAAGTGTCCGACCAGCGCTCAAAAGCCCAGATAGGACGAACGCTCGAAGTGATCATCGACGAAATTGACGAGGACGGCGCCGTCGGACGATCCAAGGCGGACGCACCCGAGATCGATGGTTCGGTGTTTGTCGATGCCCACAATGATCTCAAACCGGGAGATATTGTTCAGGTTCGTATCACGGATGCGGACGCATACGATCTTTGGGGTGAAATCTGATCGGGTGCGATGTCCAACACGAAGCGGGTAGGTCGATGGAAAACAATGGTAGGGAGCCACGATCAATGACAGACGCGAGGGTCAAACTTGGACATCCTCGTCTCTGGATCATCGCCCTGACCGGCCTAACCGTTATGCAGGGTCAGGCGTTTGGCGACACCAGAAGCCATTCTTTTTCCGGATTCACCGGCGTCTCCGTTGCTTCAGGCGTATCGGTGATCGTCCAACAGGGCGCATTCAATGTGATCGTCGACGCCGAAGAGAGACGCATGGCTGACCTCTCCATGAGCGTGACGAACGGCAGTCTCAGGATTGCTCGGACGTCCAGGATGACCATATGAAATGGCGCTAGCAGCGACATTGTGGTCACGGTGACCATGCCCGCCATAATCTCCCTCGAGGCGTCCTCCGGAAGTGAAATTCGCGGCAGTGATCTCAGACTGGAAAATCTCACTCTTTCGGTCTCCGGAGGAGCGTCTATCGATCTGAACGGGGCATGCGCCACGCTTCGCGCCAGCGCCTCCTCCGGCGCACAACTGAACGGCGATAACCTGTCGTGCCGATCAGTTCAGGTCGACGCCGCCTCAGGGGCCAGCATAACAACCCGTGCGACAGAAGCGATCGAGGCGAAGGCGGCCTC
>RGVM01000056.1 GCA_010027295.1 Chitinophagia bacterium | reverse complement strand
TGATCTCGTCGACCAGGTCGAACACGACGCGGTGGACGCCGGGGTGGTTGGGGCAGTAGCTCTTGCAGTAGAGGCTGTCGGCGTTGGGCCATTTGTACTCGGAGGGCAACTGGACCCAGGGTGTCTCGTCGAATTCCGGGTAGGCGCGCAGCAGTGCGCCCAGGTTGCCGGCCCATGACTGGTGGCCGAGGAGGTTGACAAGCGGCACTAGCGTGATGCCGTGGGTCTGGCAGGCTTTCACGATTCGTTTCATCTCTTCGCGGGAGAGGGCCACCGAGCGGGTCGTGTCTTCACGCCGCTTCGACCGGCTGACCAGTTCGGGATGGGAGGCGTACTGGTAGCCATAGTCGACGCGCAGCACCATCACGTTGACCCTTCGCGGTACCAGTTCCGACTCTATGAACCGGAGGAAGGCGTCGATGCCGCGGTAGGAGGGGATGGCGAGGCAGATGCCGCGGACATCCTTCGGCAGTTTCGGAATCCGCGCGTATCCGGATGCCGATGCGGATGTGAGGGATGAGAGTAGGATGGCTGCCGTGAGCAGGTTTCGCAACGACATGTCTTGTGTTTATTTGAGCGGGGGGAAATCCTTTATGAGGCAAAATAGTCAAGAAAGAAAAGGTCGACGCGTGTCGCTCAGGTTGATTTGCGAATCAGCAGTTCCGAGGACAGCATCCTCGTTTCAAAACTGGAGGGGGGCCGTTTCGATTGCATCATCGAGAGCAGCAGTTGCATGGCGGCCTCTCCCATCTCGAAGGCCGGCTGTCGGATGACGGAGAGGGCGGGGTCGAGCAGTTCGGTGAGGTCGGTGTTGGAGAAGCCGATGAGGGCGAGCTGGCCGGGCACGGGGATGCGGTGTGCCGGTGGTGATCTTGTCGGAGCCTGCGAAGACGGCATCGGGCTTCATCTGTTCGCCGAGGAGTCCCTTCATGGCCGTCTCCACTTCCTCGTATACCATGCCGCCGTGCTTGCAGTACCGTGTGAACGCGTCATTGACCGGCAGTCCATGCTCTGCCAGCGCGTCCCTGTATCCCTTGAGTCGTTCGCGTGAGATGGATAGGCTCTCGTTGTTTGAAATGAGGGCGATGCGGCGGTATCCTTTCTTGACGAGGTGGGTGGTGGCGGTGTACGCGCTGTGATAGTTGTCGAGGATGACCTTATGGGTATCGATGTTGTCGATGGCCCTGTCGACGAATACGATGGGGAGGCCTTTTTCGTGGAGCTGGTTGAGGTAGTCGAAGTTGCTGGTCTCGGTGGAGACCGAAATGATGAGGCCGTCGATGGCGCGGGAGGTGAGATGTCGGAGGTTGAGGAGTTCGCGTTCCGCCGATTCCCTGCTCTGGGCGATGGTGACGTTGTATCCATGCTGGTAGGCGATGGATTCGATGCCGTTGATGACCTGGGAGAAGAAGGTGTTGGCGATTTCGCAGACGATGACGCCGATGGACTGGCTGCGTTTGTCCTTCAGGCTTTGAGCGATGCGGTTGGGTTTGAAGTCGACCTGTCGGGCGTATTCCATGACGCGACGCTTGGTCGGCTCGCTGATCTCGTGACTGTCGCGCAGGGCTCGGGAGACGGTGGAGGTGGAGAGGTTGAGCGACCGGGCGATGTCCTTGATGGTGAGGCTCGGGAACTTCATGGTTTGCTTTTGTGGAGCCGGGAACGATATCGGGAACGATTGCGTAAATAAATCGGTTCCGACGCTTCCCCGACCGATGCACATTTGGTTAGCATTGTACATCGGCTGCAAACGATGCCGGGAAGGCCGGCACGTATGCCGCAGGCGTTATGCACCGCATGGGTAAGCCATGTCTGCCGGCGCATGACATCTGCGCGCCATGAATCTACAACAATTCGCCATATGAGTACACATCGAAGGGCTGCATCCCAAGGGGGCCATGGCAATTCTCCCGGTGAGCTTTTCCGGGCATTCCTGATGCGGCTTGCGGTAACCGCGCTTTGCCTTCTCCCCGCTCTCGTGTCGATGGCCCAAACCGGCATTGTCCGTGGCCGGGTGACGGGTGAAGGCGGTCAGCCCCTGCAGGGCGTCACCATCCGTGTCTCGAAGCCGGCCGTCTCGACGCAAAGCGATGCGGACGGCAACTTCCAGCTGTCGGCCGGTTCCACCTCGTCGCCGGTCCTGACCTTCAGCTATGTAGGCTATCAGGATCAGACACTGACGGTCAAGGCCGGCAGCACGGTGAATGTCACCTTGAGGAAGGTGGACGCCACGCTGGAGGACGTGGTGGTGGTCGGTTACAACCAGGTTCGCCGGAAGGACCTCACCGGTTCGGTATCGTCCGTCAGCGCCCGGCAGATCAAGGACGTGCCGCTCTCCTCGGCGGCCGAGGCCTTGCAGGGTCGGCTGGCGGGCGTGCAGGTGATCAGTTCCGAAGGTGCGCCAGGGGCCGACATTTTGATCCGCGTGCGCGGTGGCGGCTCCATCACGCAGGACAACTCGCCGCTCTACATTGTGGACGGGATACAGGTCGAGAACGCCCTGTCGGTGATTGCGCCGCAGGATATAGCCACGGTGGACGTCCTGAAGGACGCGTCCACGACGGCCATCTACGGCGCGCGGGCCGCCAACGGCGTAGTGATGATAACCACCAAATCGGGCCGCCCCGGCAAGACGGTCGTCTCGTACAACGGCTCCGTCGGCTATCGAGAGGTGCCCCGTTTTATGGAAGTGCTCTCGCCCTACGACTTCGTGCGCTGGCAGTATGAGCGTTCGCGCGGCAGCATCGCCGACAGCTCCAGCTTTGCGAACACCTATGGCACCACCTGGGACACGCTCGGCGCCTATCGCAGCATATCGCCGATCGACTGGCAGAGCGAGGTGTTCGGGCGGAAGGCCAGCTTCCAGAACCACAACGCATCCCTCAGCGGTGGCAACCAGCAGACGACCTACAACCTGAGCCTGACGGCCAACCGGGAGGACGGGCCGCAGCTCGAGTCGGCCTTCGACCGCAACCTCGTCAACTTCCGCTTCGACCACCGCCTGTCGGACCGTGTCAGGACGGGCTTCAGCGTACGCTACCTCGACCAGCAGGTGTACGGTGCGGGCACGACCAACAGCGGCACCCGCGCCACCAACCGGCTGCGGCACAGCATCAACTACCGTCCCTTCGAGCTGCCCACCCCCAACGGCGGCATCGACGACTTCGACGAGGCCTATTTCCTGGCCTCGTCGGGCGCCATCAACCCGGTCCTACTGACACGGGCCGAGTATCGGAAGCAGTACACGTCCGCAGCCTACATGAACGGATATGTCTCAGTCAACCTCCTGCGCAACCTGACGCTCCGTTCGACCTTCGGCTACGACAACACCCGTATCGGGACAGACCTTTTCTACAGCAAGATCACCTCCACCGCCCGCAACTTCGCATCCCTGCCGGTGGCTTCGATAGGGGCCCAGGAGAACTCGACCCTGAGCAACACCAACACCTTGCAGTACACGTTGAACAACCTGCGCAAGCACCACGACATCACGATCCTGGCAGGTCAAGAGACGGTCGACCTCCGTTCCCGGCAGAACAGTTTCGAGACGCGGTTCTTCCCGGCCGACATCAGCGCGCAGAAGGCCCTCGCCAACATGGGCCTGGGATCTGCCCCGACGGGTTCCGCGCAGCCCCTCCCGACCTCCTTCGTGCAGCCGCCGAGCCGCATCTTCTCGTTCTTCGCGCGGTCGACCTACGCGTATGACGACAAGTACCTCGCCACCCTCAACGTCCGGGCCGACCGCTCCTCCAAGTTCGCCCCGGAGAACGGCACGCTGGTCTTCCCTTCGGGCTCGCTGGCCTGGCGCCTGTCGCGGGAGCGGTTCATGGAGGGACTGGCATGGCTGTCGGACGCCAAGCTCCGCTTCGGCTTCGGCGTGGTGGGTAACAACCGGATCGACAACCTCCTGTACCTGCAGCTCTACGGGGTGACCGGCCAGTATGCCTTCAACCACTCCATCCTCCCGGGCTTCGCGCCCACGGCGCTGGCCAACCCGCTACTCCGTTGGGAGAAGAACGTCACCCGCAACATCGGCCTCGACCTGGCCTTCCTCGACAACCGCCTGCAGCTGACGGTCGACGCCTACCGCAACAGCGCGGACGACCTGCTGCTGGCCGCACAGATCCCGCCCACGACGGGCTACACGCAGCAGATCCAGAACATCGGCGCCACTTCCAACCGTGGCATCGAGGTCCAGCTGAACGCCATCCCCGTGCGGGGTAAGAAGTTCACCTGGAACACCAACCTGAACCTCTCCTTCAATAGAAACCGCGTCGAGAGCCTCGGCGGCGTGGACCAGATCACCCGCACGTCCGGATGGCAGGGCAGCGACGGTGTCGACGACTACATCGTGAAAGTCGGCCAGCCGACCGGACAGATGTACGGATTCGTCACCGACGGATACTACAAGATCGACGATTTCACCTACAACCCGGCCACCCGCACCTACACCATCAAGCCGGGCATCGCGGTCAACGGCGTCTACGGCACCCCTCAGCCGGGCATGCTCAAATGGAAGGACCTCAACAAGGACGGCGTCATCACGCCCGACGGCGACCGCACCATCATCGGTGATGCCAACCCCGACTTCATCGGAGGCTGGAACAACCAGTTCAGCTACGGGAACTTCGACCTCAGCCTCTTCGTCAACTTCGTCGTCGGAAACGACATCTACAATGCCAACAAGCTCGAGTGGACCGACGGCGCCTTCTCGAACCTCAACATGTTGGACATCATGAAAAGCCGGTTCACCAACGTGAACGACAGGGGCCAGGTCGTGACCGACCCCACCGAGCTGGCGGCCCTCAACGCCAACGCCACCATCTGGTCGCCCGTGAGGGTGCAGCGCTGGTGGCTGCACTCATGGGCCATCGAGGACGGCAGCTATCTCCGCTTCAACAACCTAACCTTCGGTTATTCGTTGCCGTCAGCTGTGCTGAAGAAGGCCGGGCTCTCCGCCTTCCGGGTATTCGCGACCGTGAACAACCTTGCCACCCTCACCCGGTACAGCGGCTTCGACCCCGACGTGACGGCACGTCGCAGCGATCCGTTGACGCCGGGCGTGGACTTCGCCGCCTATCCCCGGTCCCGCACCTGGGTTTGCGGTGTGAACCTCACCTTCTAATCCCCAACACGCGCCATCATGGACAATACAAGCAAGATACTCCGCGGCAGCCGGTGGCTCCCGATCATACTGGCCGTATCGCTCGCCTCCTGCAAGAAATACACCGAGGTGGAGCCTGTTTCGCAATACGGTATCGCCGAGGCGTTCTCGGACCCTTCCAACGCCTTCAACGCCCTGGTGGGCGTGTACGACGAGCTGCAGGGCGACAACGGCTATGGCATTCGGATCAGCATGTACTACCCGTACGACAGTGACGAGGCCATCGTGAGCGGGAACATCGACAACGGCCGGCGCGGCATCGGCCGCTACCAGCTGCTGCTCACCAACGCGGAGCTGGCGAATCCTTTCCGGCAGCTGTACCGCGGCATCGAGAAGGCGAACCTCTGCATCGAGCAGATCCCGCTCATGCGACAGTACGCCTCGGGTTCCGACGCCGACAAGGCCCTCCTGCGCCGGCTCCACGGCGAGGCCCTCACCCTGCGGGCACAGTTCTACCACGAACTCATCCGCAACTGGGGCGATGTGCCGGCTCCGATGATACCCGCCTATCGGCAGCAGGAGCTCTTCCTGCCGCAGGTGGACCGGGACACGACCTACGACCGCATCCTCTCCGACCTTGCGAAAGCAAAGGAGCTGCTGCCCTGGCGCACCGAGGCGGGTCCCCGCAACGAGCGCATCACCAAGGGCGCCGCCATGGCCCTGCGCGCGCGTATCGCCCTGGCCGCCGGGGGCTTTTCCCTGAGGTCGAACGGCAGGATGGAGCGCCGATCCGACTACCTGAAGTACTACCAGGTCGCCCGTCAGGAATGCGAAGAGCTGCTGGCCCGTCGCGATCAGCACACGCTGAACCCCAGTTACGAGGATGTCTGGCGGAAGCTCACATCCTTCGTCTACGACCCCTTCGGCGAGATCCTGTTTGAGGTGGGCGCGGGTGGCGGCAACAGCAACAGCGACAGCCGGATGGGCAACTACGACGGGCCCAACCTCAGCAACGCCTCCCGGTTCGGAGCGGGCGGGGGCGGCATCGTCATCCTCCCCAACTTCTTCTACGCCTTCGACTCCGTCGACACCCGCCGCGACGTGACGATCACCTCCTACCAGGTGACGTCCGCGAGCAATATCAAGAGCCAGCGCCGACTGGGAGAGCTCAACACCGGCAAGTACCGTCGCGACTGGCGGGTGCCGTTGCTGCCCGGCACCGTCCTGAACGTCGGCTACAACTGGTCGGTGATCCGTTTTTCGGATGTGCTGCTGATGTACGCCGAGGCTGTCAACGAAACCAACAACGGCCCCAACGCCGCCGCCGTGACCGCTTTCGAGGAAGTGCGCCGAAGGGCCTATCGGGGCAACACCGGGGCCATCGGCACGACGCCCGCCACCAAGGCCGGATTCTTCAACGCCATCGTCAACGAGCGTTTCCTCGAGTTCGGTCACGAGGGTATCCGCAAGTTCGACCTCCTGCGCTGGAACCTGCTCGAAGCCAAGATCAACGAGGCCCGTGCCAATATCCAGCTCATCCGCGACCGCCGGCCGCCCTACCAGAACGTGCCACAGTTCATCTACTGGCGGAACAACGGAGAGGAGATCCAGTATTTCGCCGGCGCCTCGGCCCCGGCCACGGCACTGCCATTCTGGAGGCCCACGCAGGTGCCTTCCCCTACGACGGGATGGACGGTCGCCGATTGGGCGCAGCAGCTCACCACCAACCAGATCGACGGCAGACCCCTCTGGCAGGCCATGGCGTACTTCTTCACACCCGGGAAGAGCGAGCTCTTCCCCTACGACCAGGCCACCATCGCCTCCTATCAGGGGAAACTCCGCCAGAATCCCGGGTATTGATGGAATGAAGATTGCAGGATGTCGATACCCTTTGCGCCATGAACCGCTGGAGTCGATGCATCCCATGGGCCGCAATCCTGCTCGCCACGGTGCCGGTACAGGCCCAGGACGTTATGGGCAGGCCCATCGCATTCCCCGGGGCGGAAGGCTTCGGCCGGTACGCCACCGGCGGAAGGGGTGGGCGCATCTGCATCGTCAGCAACCTGGACGACAGGGGGCCTGGCAGCTTCCGGGAGGCTGCTGCGAGGAAGGAGCCCCGCATCATCGTATTCAGCGTCTCCGGCACGATCCACCTGGAGACGCCGCTCACCATCGAAGGAAGGGTGACGGTGGCCGGTCAGTCGGCACCCGGCGACGGCATCTGCATCGCCGACCAGCCCGTCCGGCTCCGGGGCGACCAGATCGTCATCCGCTACCTCCGCTTCCGGATGGGCGACCGGTATCAGTCCCTGGCAGGTAAGCTGCCCGGCAGCGGCAGTGACGACGCGCTGGGCGGCACGGGCAACCGGCATCTGGTGATCGACCACTGCAGCCTGTCGTGGAGCACCGACGAGGTCTTGTCCGTCTACAACGGCGACAGCTCCACGCTGCAGTGGAACATCATCGCCGAGCCGCTCGACTACTCCTATCATTTCGAGGCGGGCGACACCGACTGGGAGCATCACGGCTACGGCGGCATCTGGGGCGGCCGGCACCTCTCGGCTCATCACAACCTCTTCGCCCACTGCGTCAGCCGCAACCCGCGGTTCAACGGCGCCCGCATGGGCGCCTCGGAGGACTTCGTCGACTTCCGCCACAACATCGTCTACAACTGGCGCTCCAAGGCCGTGTATGGCGGCGAGGGAGGCCGTTACAACCTCGTCGGTAATCACTTCCGGCCGGGCCCTTCGACATCCGCGAAAGCCGCCCGGACCTTTCTGGATCCGAGCCTTGCGCCGGGACTCCCCTACGGTCGTTTCCATGTGTCGGACAATGTGCTTGACGGCTACCCAGAGGCTGCAGCCGACAACCGCCTGGGGGTGGTCCGCACCGAAGGAGAGGACGTACTGGTTCCTACACCCTTCCCTTCCGAGCCTGTGACCACGCATCCCCTCAAGGACGCCTCCGAGCAGGTCCTTCGCCATGCCGGCGCATCCCTGCACCGCGACACCCTCGACGCGCGCATCATCCTGGATGTCCGGAAGCGCCGGGGCCGCATCATCGACGTGCAGGGAGGCCATCCTCATGGCACGCCTTATGAGGTCTCCCGCAGCGCCTGGCCGACCCTTTTGGCAGAAACCCCTTTGGCCGATGCCGATGCCGACGGCATGCCCGACGCATGGGAGCGTGCGCACGGACTCGATCCACAGGACCCGTCCGATGCGAGCCGTACGGGGCTCCACGCCTTCTATACGAATATCGAGGTGTACCTCAACGGACGCATACCGTGAGCCGGCCGGTTATATCCATCTGCATCCTGCTCTGCTTCGCCTTCTCGGTGCGGCCGCCCCGCCTGCGCATCTTCCTCGCCGGCGATTCCACGATGAGTGAGAAGGACAGGCGCGCGTATCCCGAGACGGGATGGGGGATGCCCTTCGCACATTTCTGGGACGAGGGGGTGGAGGTCGTCAACCGAGCGCGGAACGGTCGCAGTACGCGCACTTTCCTGTCGGAGGGCCTCTGGGCCGGCCTGATGGCGGACATGGGTGTGGGCGACTACGTCTTCATCCAGTTCGGCCACAACGACGAGTCGCCGGAGAAGGCCGACCGATACACGACCGTTGACGAATACGTCGCCAACCTGCGCCGGTTCGTAGGCGAGGTTCGTGCACGCAAGGGCGTCCCGGTCCTGCTGACGCCGGTGGGCCGTCGACGCTTCGATTCGAATGGTGTCGTGGAGGAGAGCCATGCCCGCTATTCCGCTGCCGTGAGGTCTTTGGCCGAGCGGGAGGCCGTCGTCCTGATCGATGCCGACAGTCTGAGCCGGCGGCTCTACCAGTCGTTCGGCGCGGAGGGCTCACGCATGCTCTTCCTGCAGCTATCGCCCGGAGAGCACCCCAACTATCCCTCCGGGAAGTCCGACAATACCCATTTCAACGAGCTGGGTGCCCGCCTCGTGGCGCAGCTCGTCCTCGCCGACATCCGTCGCCAGATGCCCGAGCTGGCGCAGCGTGTCGTACATTCCGACCGATGAAACGGATCCTTCGACTGATCCTGGCCCTGCTGACCTGGGCGACCTTGCCGACGCGAGCACAGACCCGTGTGGTGGTCGCACTCGACGGCAGCGGCGACTACCGAAGCGTGCAGGCCGCCCTCGACGCCATCCCCCCGGGCGACGGCCGCACCCACGAGGTCTTCATCCGCAACGGCGTCTACAGCGAGGTCGTCACCATCGACGCCCGCAAGCACCATGTCCGGCTCATCGGAGAGGACGCGGAACGGACGGTCCTGCGGTACGACAACCATGCCGGCACACGACTGCCCAACGGGGATACGCTCAACACCTGGACCTGTGCCAGCACCTTCGTCTATGGCGACGACTTCCATGCTGAGAATCTCACTTTCCGCAACGATGCCGGCTTCACCGCCGGCCAGGCCGTCGCACTACGGGTCGAAGGCAACCGCGCCAGCTTCCGGCGCTGCCGCATGATCGGCTTTCAGGACGTGCTGTTCCTCAGCGGCAGCGGCGTGAAGCATTACTTCCGCGACTGTTACATCGAGGGCACGACCGATTTCATCTTCGGCGCGGCGACCGCGTATTTCATGGACTGTCACATCCACAGCCGCAAGAACTCGCATGTGACGGCCGCCTCCACGAACAGCATCATACCCTATGGCTTTGTCTTCCGCAACTGCCGGCTGACGGC
>RGVM01000550.1 GCA_010027295.1 Chitinophagia bacterium | reverse complement strand
TGCCTGCTCCGGCACGAGTGGGTGGCCGAGGCCGCCTGTTTCGCCGTGCCTCACGCATCCCTCGGGGAGGACCTCGCCGCCGCCGTGGTCCTGCATGCCGGATCCGATGCCACAGAGCCATCGCTGCGTGCGTACCTGTTCGATAGGCTCAGTCATTTCAAGGTCCCCAGCCGTATCCTCGTCGTCGACGTCATCCCGAAGAGCGGCATCGGAAAGGTGCAGAGAAGGCTGCTGGCGGAGCAATTGCAAGAACTGCTGCAGCCGGCGTCGGAGAGTCCAGTAGGCGAGACGGAGCGGTTTGTGGCGGATGTATTCCGTGAGGTCATACCCCGTTGTCCGGATGTGGGGAGGGGCGGCAATTTCTTCGGACTCGGCGGAGATTCGCTCCAGGCCATCCGCGCCGCACAAAGGATTGGCGCACGCTATGGCATCGAACTCCCGGCGTATGAGATCTTCCGGCATCCCACGCCGGTGTTGCTCAGCGTCCGTGTCGAGGAGTTGCGCAAGCAGATGCTGCTGGACACCTTGAAGGCCAGATTCTCCAACTTGACGGAGGAACAGCTCGGCCTCCTCATGGACAAAAGGAAGCATACGTCATGAATAACGCAGTCGAAAAAAAGCTTCAGGAGTTCCTCGAATCACTCTCTGCCGATGCGTTGCAAGCCCTGCTGGAAGAGGCTTCTACGCATGTCGATCCTGCCCCCAGGACACAAGACGGACCGCAGCAGCAGATGGCTGATACTATACCTTCTTTCAAAGTGATGCCGGCCACGCAAGCCCAGGAACTCTTTTGGCGGATGTACACCGCCCATCCGGAGGCCTGCGAAAACCATCAGTCGCTCTCCTTCCGCATCACGGGTCCATTGGATGCCGAGGCCTTGGCAGAGGCGTTCCAGGCGATTTCCGAATCCCAGCCCTCGTTACGGACGGTCTTTTTCGAATCGGACGGCGATGTCTTCCAGCGCATCCTGCCTGTTCTGCCCATTCCCGTCGAACGGATCCGAACGGATGCCGTGCCCGGAGACGACATCGTTGGAAAGGCTGGTATAGATGCCTTCCTTTGGAAGCCCTTCCTGCTGGGCGAAGAGCCACCTATCCGGGTGCGGATCGTCAGTTGGGGAGAAGAGGAACATCTGCTGCAGATCGTGCTGCATCATATCGCTACCGATGGCCGATCGAAGATCGTATTGCTCGAGGCGTTGTCGAAATCGTACAGTACCCTCCTGTCGGGAGGTCGTCTCGAGATCAGGGACCGATACCCGATTCTGGCGGATTGGGTGGAACGGGAACGTACCTGGCTGGGGAGTGGAGATGCCCGCAGGGCTGTGGAATACTGGAAGGGACTGCCGTATACGAAGGGTATGGAGCATACCTGGCCGGAGGGCAGGGAGTGCTCTGCCCGCATGGAGCTTCCAGTTACTGGAGAGGGAGCCATGTCGTTCCAACTTTCCGGGGAACATACGGAGAAATTCCATGCCTTTGCCGCAGAGAGGGGTTTGACGGATTTCCAGCTGTGGGTCGGCACCTATATCCTAACCCTGCAACGTCTGATGCCCGGTGTCCCGGTCACGGTCGGCATGCCGGTGGATGTTCGTTATCGGACAGAGGATGCCGAGTTGGTAGGCTGCCTGATGAACATGGTGCCCGTCACCATGGATGCGGAGATGCCATCGTCCGTCGATGACTACTTACGAAAGGTTGGGCAGCGGATGCTGGAAGCGATGGAACATGCCCGGCTTCCCTGGCTACGGATACGAGAAGAAAGCCTGATAGCGGAAGGGGGTAACCGAAAGGCCGGCTGGCGGACCATCGTCAATTTCAAGGAGGATTACGCCGGCGCCTTGTTGCTTTCGGGTGCGGTCGTGGAAGAGCTGCCCTTCATCCAAACCGGGTATTCGGCCGACCTGGTACTCACCCTGCCGGCCAGCCGCGAGAGAGGCAATGGGCGTCGTTTCGAATGGACGGCAGAACCCGCGGTTCAGCATCTTCCCCTTGTCGATGCGGCCTGTCTGATGGACGAATGGATGGACGGGATCGGCATAACCGGCTGCGGTTGCTCTCAAAGCGCGCCAGCGGTCATGCAGGGCTTCGCTGTTCTTG
>RGVM01000549.1 GCA_010027295.1 Chitinophagia bacterium | reverse complement strand
GTTGAATGGGACTCAGGAGGAGGTGGTTGAAGCTGGCCCGGAGGTCGGTCTTCTGGAAGATGCTACCCTCCTTGTAGTGCCAGTCCTCTATCCGAGTCTTCTGGCCAAAATATAGCATTTCAAATGAGTGGCTCTTGCCGGGACGGCGGTACTCAAGTCCTAGTCCCTGTTTGAATCCGCCCCTGATGCGGTTCAGCGCTCCTGCATTCTGCGGGTCCGGCGCCACATACACCAGTTCATCGGATACGTATATCCCCGAGGCATGGATGCGGACGGGCTGGGAAAATGACTGTATAGCGGCGAAGGATGCCGTAACCAGTAGTATAGTCTTGAAGGGGCTCATACAAACTCGTTGGAGGTAGTGTCATACACAAACGGTTTGCAGAGATAAGCGGATGGCACATAAAGGTATGAGGAAAGCGCATAATTGCCCGTAATAAATACATGACGGGCGTTACATTTTTCGATGAACGGCATGAATTTCGAGGATAAAAAAATCATCTTCTCGCATATCCCTCATGTGTATCGAGACTGGGATGTTGACACAGCGCGGAAAGGGGGAGGTTAATTCTTACTGCCCGTCTTCCGGAAGCGGATCATGGCGCTGGTCCGTTCCGTGCTTTCCAGTCTTGCCTCGTGCCGCACCCCCTCCACGTAGAGTATCAGCAGGGATGTCAGTTCGGCGCTGTCGCTGATGTCCGTGAGGGGGATGCCCATGGTGTGCGGCGTCGCTTTCAGGAGGATATGTGAGGCCAGCAGCCGGTTGCCTAAGAATATCGAGATCGAGTCGCCATCCACCTCGGCATGGTCGTAGAAGTTCAGCCAGAGGGTGTCGCCCGAGACCTCTATCTCCTCCACAAGCTTCCTGTCACGGTTTTTCAGCCATTGGCCGACGACGCCAGCATCCGGGGTGGGCGGTTCCGAAGGGCGGAGGATAGGCGATACAGGCTTTTCGACGGGGTCGGAGACTTTCTGCTGGCGGTCTACGGGCGGCGGCGGGGTGACGACCACTGGCTTGGGGTCCGGCCTGACCTCGGGTTCCCGCCGAACGGGCGGCGGCGGGGCTACGACCACTGGTTTGGGGTCCGGTTTGACTTCGGGTTCCCGCCGAACGGGTGTGGGGTCCGGTCTTTCGGCTTGCTTCGCTTCCTTCGGAGGATTGATGCGGACTGTTGGCCTTTCGGCGGAGGGTGGGATGTCGTACTCACCTCCTTCCCCTACAATCGAACGTTCCCATGGGTCCTGGAAATCAGCCTCGCCTGTTTTCTGAAGATGGACGGGCATCTCCAGGCTCCGACCCGACCAGGTGGTCAGGCTGGCTAGGCCGTCCAGCTTCAGGGTGCTGCCATCGGGACAGTTGAAGTCGGTGTCGAAGACCATGCCGGCGGGCAAGAGGTCCTGCGCCGTGCGTCCCTTTTCGTCGACACCCTCCGAAGCGGCATGCCACCAGCTGACCGTCCCGTCGAATGGATTGAAATATCCCCTGACCGGCATCCGGACATGGTTATTTCCCAGGGTCCGGTAGTTGGCCACGCCAATGAGGCTGTCGCCTGTCCGCAGGATCCTGAGTTCCACCTGAAAGGATCTCCCCAAGCCTAGCGCAGGTCCTCCCAGACGGCCCTTCCATTGGCCGCTGACGGGTTGGGCATGGGAGATCACGGATGCGAGGCATCCGGCCAGCAGCAGGACCGAGGGAATCCTTGTGGATGGGTTCACAGGCATGGGGTGAAAGTATGAAAAAGAGCCCTCCGAGGGAAGCCCTGCGCAGCCGGCAGGCATGCAATTGGATAATCTTTAACGGGGTTGCCGAGAGTTTCTGTCTCGCACATCTTCCGGAACTTCGTCTCCTGGTCCGCCAGGCCCCGGACCGTCCGAACACATGACTTCGACACTATCCCGGCTTTTGGTTCGCCATTCCTCCCGGCTACGACCGGTGATCCCCATCGACCCCAAGCGGCATCGGTGGGTGGCGATGGACCTCTCTACCACCAACGGTCATTTCCTTCCGGAGCATTTCCATGATCCCATGCGCTTCGATGCGGCTGTGAATGCCTTTCTGACCAAAGCGGAAGCCGATTTCGCATATGGTGGTTACGGCGAG
>RGVM01000548.1 GCA_010027295.1 Chitinophagia bacterium | reverse complement strand
TGACACTTCCGCCTCGATCGATACCACGGACTCATGATTCCGAATGAATGCACGTGCCGTATCGCCCTGATAGGCTGACCACGCGAGGGAACCCTCCTGCAGTGTCACGGCTAGCGACGACCGAATAGATGCCGGGGAAACGATAGCGCTGCCGAGGTGTTGTATCGCATCTTGCACCTCCCGTATAGCAGAGACGAAACGGGTAACAGCCTGCCAGTCGGTGTCACGGCCCGCCCATAACGTGGGCATGAGTCGGGACAACTCCTCGGAAGCCTCCTCAATGGCACGGAGGCGCGACCGCCATTGCTCCATGTCCTGCAGACGGGTCGCCACATCCGATTCCGTCACTGCACCCGTGAGGGATAGCATCGACAGTCTTCCGCGCACCCTTCGCCGGATCAGGAAGCGCGGCAGGAACCATCGCTGCCCCGCCTCTACCCATTCCCCCAGCAGGGCGGATGCGTCGAGATCGCGCCACCCCTCGCGGAAAAGCCTGTCGAGGGTGGCCGCAACCTCAAGCATGGAGGTTCCTGCAAGTACAATGCGTTCGGCACCGGCCAGCCGTTGCGGAAGGGCTTCATCGACCAGGATGGGACCGCGGATGTCGGAAGTGCCCGTCAGTACTCGGCAGATGGCTGCGAGCCCATCGAGCGGCCCCCTTTCCTTCGGCATCTCCGACAGGCCCAATGCCTCGCTTACGCGCTTGAAGGAGGTTTCCAGCGCAGCCAAGGCTTCCGTCCATGAGCGCAGCAGGGAGGCCGCGGTCTCGCGCTTCGACGGATCATAGGTGTCCAGCCCCACCTGGCGGAGTGGATGCAGCGACAGGTCGCCAGTCAGGCGCAGCGCTACCTGCACGTCGTCGGCAAGGTCCTCCAGTCTGGTGAGAACCGTGGATGTCAGAGCGCGCAGGAATGCCGGCTCGAAAGGGATGTCCGCCGGCGCACCGGCATGCGGGATGTAGCGGCGGATGCACTCATGTACGGAGAGGCCCGAGGGCTGGGCCCTGTGCAGGGCCGTGGCATAGCCTTGGAGTCCCGCGCGCAGCTCGTGGATACGTTCGGCCTCCTTTGCGAAGTCGCCCCGGCTGCGCATCTGAGGGGCTTCCATCATCGCCTTGATCCTGCGCAGCACGTCCGACTTCCGGGTCTTGTTGCTGTGCAGCTCCAGGCAGAAGTCGCCGAGGCCGATCTCCTCCAGGCGCTTCTCCACGACTTCCAGCGCGGCCATCTTCTCGGCTACGAAGAGCACGCGCCTGCCGCGGTAGAGGGCGTTGGCGATGATATTGGTGATGGTCTGGGACTTCCCCGTGCCGGGGGGGCCGTGCAGGACGAAGCTGCGACCCTCGTTGGCGGCGCGTATCGCCTCCACCTGGCTGCCATCGGCGAGGATGGGCAGCAGCACCTCGGTGAGGGGCGGTTCTGCGGCGGGTGCCTGCACGTGGGCATCGACGGGCAGGTCGGGATGGAGCCTGCCCTCCAAAAGGCTCTGTACGATGCGATGCGATGAGAGCCTGGCAGCGTTCGTGCGGATATCATTCCACATCACGAAGCGACTGAAGGAGAAGCTGCCGAGGAGGGCTGTGTTCTCCACATCCCATCGGGACTTGTCGCGGATGGCAAGACGGAAGAGGTTGAGGGCGGAGCGCACGTCGATGCCCGCCTCGTCGCGTGGAAGCTGCTCGAGTCCGGCGATGGTGATGCCGAAGTCCTGGCGCAGCATCTCCAGCAGGGTGACATTGGCGACGGTCTCCTCCTCTCGGCTTCGCAGCACGTAGCCGCGATGCGAGGCCCTGCGCACCAGTTCCACGGGCATGAGCAGGACGGGCGCGAGACGGGGCCGTTCGCTGGCGTTCGACTCGTACCATCGCATGAGTCCGAGGGCCAGGTAGAGCGTGTTGGCACCGTTCTCCTCCAGCGAGAGGCGGGCGGCACGGTAGAGACCGGTGAGGGCGGCCTGCAGGTCGGTCTCGCCGAGGCAGGTGCGCAGGCGCCGCTGGCGCTCGTCATCTGCCACGAGGCCGTGGACTGCGTCGGTGGCGTGCAGCGGGGGGAAGATGCCGTCGGGCCGGCGTCCCCCCTCCCAGTTGGCGGGGGCGGCCAGG
>RGVM01000547.1 GCA_010027295.1 Chitinophagia bacterium | reverse complement strand
TGCAGACGGCCATCGACGACCCTGCCCAGGTCCTCGGCGAACTTTCCCGCAATCCGTCCGCAGCCCAGTATGCCCCATCGGATCATTCCCTGCCTGTCTACCATGTCAAATAGTTTAAGGTTTCGAAGATAGGGGTTACACGCTTTTGATATCCATCCTTTTTGTGAACTGCTGCTGCATGTAACGGGCTTTTGAGCATTGGAAATCAAAAGATTATGTTATTGTTGACAACTCGTGGATAAGAAGGTGTCAAACAAGCCGGGATGGTCCTAATTTAGACCTCCTCCACGTATTCTTTCATCTACACAAAATATTGAGTTTTGCGGCTTAAAAGTTTGGAAATCAAGGGATTCAAGTCTTTTGCAGACAAGACTGTCGTTCATTTCGACCAAGGGATCACCGGTATCATCGGGCCGAACGGTTGTGGCAAGAGCAACATCGTCGATTCGATACGCTGGGTGATCGGTGAGCACAAGATCAGCAATCTGCGGAGTGAGAATCTGGAGAGCCTCGTGTTCAACGGGTCCAAGACTAGGAGTGCGAGTGGGTTGGCGGAAGTGAGCCTCACATTCGAGAACACCCGGAATCTCCTTCCGACGGAGTTCAGCACGGTGACCGTTACCCGTAAATTCTACAAGAATGGGGAGAGCGAGTATCGCCTCAACGATGTGCAGTGCCGATTGAAGGACATCCACAATCTATTCCTCGACACGGGTGTGAGTTCGGACAGCTACGCCATAATCGAGCTGGGAATGGTGGATGACATCATCCGTGACAAGGACAATTCGCGGCGCAGGATGCTGGAGCAGGCGGCAGGCATATCCATCTATAAGACCCGTAAAAAGGAGGCCCGGCTGAAGTTGGACGCCACGGAGCAGGACCTGGCCCGGATCGAGGACCTGGTTTTCGAGATCAACAACCAGCTCAAGATGCTCGAGGGTCAGGCCCGCAAGGCCGAGCGCTATCTCGAGGTCCGCAAGGAGTACCGCTCGACTTCGGTGGAATTCGCCAAGGCGGCGCTGGAGGGTTTCAACAGCTCTTATGAGGGATTGATGGCGCAGCAGGATGCGGAGACGGACCGGAAGCACCGTCTCGAGGCCGAGATAGCCATGCAGGATTCCGCCCTGGAGCAGGAACGGCTTGAGTTTATCCAGCGGGAACGCGAGCTCCAGTCGCTGCAGGCTTCTTTCAACGAGCTGTTGAACGACATCCGGACGCGGGAGGGCGAGCGAAACCTGACTTCCCAGCGCCTGCAGTACCTGACGGAGCGCGAGGGACAGCTGAAGGAATATCTCGAGAAGGCCGAGCGACAGTTGGACGGTATCGAGGAAAGCATCCGTTTCACTGAGGTTCAGGTCGAGGAGGAGACGCTCCGAACCTCCGGTCAGTCCGAACAAGTCGACAAAGCCCGCCTCGACATGGAGGAGAAGCGCAGGGGTTTTGACGGGCACCGTGCCACTGTCGACAACATGCGCCGCGAGAACCAGGCCCTGCAGCGGCAGCAGTTTGATGCCGAGAAGCAGGTGGCCGTCGGAGAAGCGTCGCTCCAGAACATGCAGCGGTCGGTGCTGCAACTGACGCAGGAGCAGGAGCAGCGTCGCCGCCAGATCGCGGAAGTGACGGATGAGAAGAGCGGCCTGGAGTCGGAACTCAGCCAGACCCGAACCGAGCTGGTGCAGCTTCAGGAGGAACATGAGCGCACCAAGGGTCTCATCCTGGAGACCCAGGCCGTGCTGGAGGGCCTGCGCTCCCAGTTGGCCGAGGAGGGGCGTCGGCTCGATGCACGACTTAACGAGCACAGTCTCTTGAAGAGTCTAATCGACTCCATGGAAGGGTACCCGGAGAGTGTAAAATTCCTGCACAAGAACCCTGACTGGAACCACAGGGCGCCCATCCTGTCCGATATTATTTATGTGAAAGAGGAATACAGAACGGCCCTGGAGAACGTACTGGACCCCTACCTCAATTATTATATTGTAAACGACCTGGCGGAGGGCATGCGTGCCGTGCAGCTGCTGGATGCCAATCAGAAGGGGAAGGCAAATTTCTTCCTTCTCGACAAACTCGTGGCGCTGCCCACCGACCCCGCTCCAGTCGAGAT
>RGVM01000546.1 GCA_010027295.1 Chitinophagia bacterium | reverse complement strand
TATAAGAGACAGGTCCTGGGTACACACCAGGAGTTGGTCGGCCGCGTGACGGCCAGGGATGCCCAGCCCAGCCTGAGCGACCATGCCACACACGTGACCGGCACCATGATCGCCAGCGGTGTCGTACCCTGGGCCAGGGGCATGGCATACGGCCTACCGGGGATGCTGTCCTACACTTTCGACAGCCACACTTCGGAAATGTCTGCGGCAGCCGCCAGCCTGCTGGCATCAAACCACTCGTACGGGACCATCGCCGGCTGGCGATACAACTCGGGGCAATCGCGCTGGGAGTTCTACGGAGCCTGGGGCGAGAACGAGGACTTCAAGTTCGGATACTATGATAGCCAGGCCCAGATGTTCGATTCCATCGCCATGCTGGCCCCGAACTACCTGATCGTCAATGCCGCCTCCAACAACCGAAACGAGACCGGACCCACCGTGGGCACCACCTACTGGCGGCTAAACTCCAGCGGCTCCCTGGTGAGTGCGGGACCCAGGCCCGACGGCATCAGCAGTCAGGACGGGTACGACCAGATCCCCACGTACGGAACCTCCAAGAACATCCTCACCGTGGGCAACGTGCAGCCCATCCCATCGGGCTACGCGAAGCCCTCCGACGTGATGCTGAATTCCAGCAGCAGTGTAGGTCCGACGGACGATGGACGCATCAAACCCGACATCGTCGCTGACGGCACCAACGTCACTTCCACCAATTCGGCAGGGAACACCTCGTATGTGACCTTCACGGGTACTTCGATGGCGAGTCCCACGATTGCAGGCTCCATTATGCTGCTGCAGGAGCTCTACATGCGGAAGAACGGCAACACGCCCGCATGGTCCTCCACGATGCGCGGCCTCGTCATCCACACGGCAGACGAGGCCACGGGCGTGCCGGGTCCCGACTACATGCACGGATGGGGCCTTGCCAACATCGAGCGGGCCGCACAGGCGATCGACAGGACTACCGACAACGTAATTCAGCAGCGTACGCTGAACAACGGAGGCACGTACACGCTAAACGTGGTCGCCTCCGGCAAGGGGCCCCTGAAGGTCAGCATCTGCTGGACCGACCCTCCCGGCAGCGTCACCGGCGGCCAACCCCTGAACAACCGCGCGCGCAAGCTGGTCCATGACCTCGACCTGCGCGTCAAACGCGGCGGTCGCGTCTTCACCCCGTGGAAGCTGGACGTCTTCCTGCCGGGGCAGGCAGCCACACGGGGTGACAACGAGGTGGACAATGTGGAAGTCGTGGAGATAGACTCCACCATCGTCGGCGAAACCTATACCATCGAAGTGACCCACAAGGGAACACTCACGCGCTCCGGTACACAGACCTACTCCCTCATCGCAACTGGCGTGGGTGGCAAGGCCTATGCCACCTCGGCCGCTACCTCCAGCGCCGGCAGCCGCATCGATAGCATCAGTCTTGGCACCATCCGGAACCAGAACAGCGCCGGCTGCAAGACCTACTCCGACTTCCGCAGCCTGGCGGGTAGCATCGAAGTGGGCAGCTCCAACGCCCTCTTCCTCAAGACGAACAGCTGCGACGCCACCGATGCCGCTCGATTCGTAAAAGTGTTTATGGACTTCAACAGCGACGGCGACTTCCTCGATGCCGGCGAGAACGTCGCCACCAGTGCATCCCTCAACAACAACGGCAGTTTCTCGGGGACGATCGATATCCCCAACACACTCGCCGTCGGGACCATCGTACCGATGCGCGTCGTCCTTTCGGAGACGGCCTCCGCCGCGAATCTTAGCCCTGAAGGCAACTATACACGGGGCGAGACTCAGGACTACCAGCTCACTATCTCCTCGCCCACCAACGATGTGTCGGCCGGCCTTGTGGAATATCCCGAGAGCGGCGAATGCGCCAACCCGGCCAAATACGTGACGGTCATGCTCCGTAACACGGGCACCGCCGCCAAGAACCGCGTACCCGTCGAAGTGGAGGTGCGCAACGGCACCACCGTCGTGGCCACCCTTCGCGACACCAGCCGACTGGTCATCGGCGCCCAGTCGGAAGCCATGTTCACCCTCCAGACACCCTTCAACATGGAGGGAGGGAAGACCTACACCTTCTATACAAGAGTCAACATGGCGGGCGACCAGCTGCCGGCGAACAACGA
>RGVM01000545.1 GCA_010027295.1 Chitinophagia bacterium | reverse complement strand
TGTTCAGCTTGATCACCTCGTTGCGGTAGTGGCTGATGTTGAGCCCGACACTGTAGCGGAGCTTGCCATTCAGGGCGTTGTCGCGCCAGTTCAGGTTCAGGTCCACACCCTTGTTGTTCATCTCGCCGATGTTGGTGAAGGGCAGGTTGGCGACACCCTGGGCGCGGGGAACGGCCACCTGGGCGAGCATGTCGGACGTGGTGCGGGTGTACCAGTCGAACACCACTTCGAGGCGGTTCCGGAGCAGGGTGGCGTCGAAGCCCAGGTTCAGGGAGGTCGAGGTCTCCCACTTTCCGTTGGGGTTGCCGAACTGCGTCAGGTCGAAGCCGGGCACGATGGAGGTGCCGGTGCCGTTGATGTCGTAGCCGTTGTTCGAGGGGTTGGGCTCATACAGCGTGAACGCGTTGTACACGTTCGGGATGAGCTGGTTGCCGGTACGGCCCCAACCACCGCGCACTTTCAGGTCGTTGATCCATTCGATCTTGGAGATCGGCTTCAGCTCCGAGAGGCGCACGCCCACCGAGCCGGCGGGGAAGATACCCCAGCGGTTGGAGGCGGAGAAGCGCGAGGAGCCGTCGCGGCGGATGGTGAAGTCGGCCAGCAGCAGGTTCTTATAGCCGTAGTTCACCTTGGCGAACTGCGAGAACAGGCGGGTCAGGATGGCACCAGATCCCGCGTTGCTGAGGCCGGCCACCGAGCCCGCGTTGAGGTAGCGATAGTCGATGTCGTCGAAGGCGAAGCCGCTACGGCTGGCCGAGAATCCGAAGGAGTAGGTGGCCACCGCCTCGGTGCCCGCGAGCACGTTCAGGTCGTGGTCCTCTCCGAAGGTCTTGTTGTAATTCAGGGTGTTGTACCAGGTCCAGGAATTGCTGAAGTTGTTGAACACGTTCAGCGTGTTGGTGTTGCGGGCCTCGGCCGCCTCGATGTTGCGGATGAAGTACTCCGAACGGTTGCCGTTGGTGTACTCCACGCCGATGCTGGTACGGGCCTTCAGGTTCTTCATGAAGGCGTACTCGGCGAAGGCGTTGCCGAAGATGTTCGTCGTGATCGTCTTGTTATCCTTGGCACGGTAGAGTTCCGCGAAGGGGTTCGTGGCATTGCCCAGGTTCACGCCGCGGGGACCGCCGAAGCCGTTCCAGGGCGAGGTGTTGGTGCCGCCCAGGGCCGGGGGACCGCCCGTGATGTCGAACACCGGGATGATTGGGTGGATCCTCCAGGCGAGCATGATGGGGTTCGACTCGTTGTTGTTGGTGATGCCCACGCGGCGGTCGTATGAGACCGTCAGGTTCTCACCCAGGGTGAGCTTGCCCTGCGTGAACTCGGTGTTCGCGCGGATGGAGAAGCGGTCGTAGTTGGTGTAGCGCAGGATGCCCTCCTGGTTGTAGTAGTTGGCCGAGAAGGCGTACTTGGCCTTGGCCGTGCCGCCGGAGGCGCCGACCTGGTAGTTCGACATCGGGGCGGGGTCGAAGATCACGTCCTGCCAGTTCGTGCCGGCCTTGTTGGCCATGTTGATGTTGAACTTGGTGCTGCCCAGCGCCGGGTCCGTGATGTCGTTCGTGTACACCACGCTGGACGGCAGGGAGCCGAAGATGTTCGGGTAGATGTAGTCGGCCATCGTCACGTCCCCGTTCTGGTTGAAGCGGTACTGCACGGAGGGGGAGGTCACCCAGGGCTGCCGTCCCGCGCCGACCTCGGCCTTGAAGAGGTACTTGCCCAGCTCCTCGGCGTTGAGCAGGTCGAGGAACTTGCCGGGACGCTGCGTGCCCGTGAAGAAGTCGAAGCTGATCTTGGGTTCGCCCGACTTGCCCTTCTTGGTGGTGATGATCACCACGCCGTTGGCGGCGCGCGCACCGTAGATGGAGGCTGCGGACGCATCCTTCAGCACCTGCATCGACTCGATGTCGTACGGGTTGATGTTGTTCAGCGTGCCCTGCGTGGGGACGCCGTCGATCACGTACAGCGGGCTGTTGTTGTTGATCGTGCCGAATCCGCGGATGCGCACCATCGTGCCGCCGCCGGGGGAGTTGTCATTGCCCACGACCACGCCCGCAGCCTTGCCTTGCAGCATCTGCGTGACGCTCGCCGTCGGGGTGGAGGTCAGCTCCTTGGCGGAGACGACCGTCACGGCAC
>RGVM01000544.1 GCA_010027295.1 Chitinophagia bacterium | reverse complement strand
GCAGCTCACGTGTGGGCCGGTGGCGTATTACCGCGACGTCATCCGCGCTGCGGCCGTTTCCCCCGAGATGGCCGACCACCGGCGTCGCCAGTTCGCCGACTTCGTCTCCTCATACGGCCTGCAAGGCCGCTCAACCATCGAAATCGGCTGCGGAAACGGTGAGTATCTCCGCTGGCTTCAGGCGTCCGGCGCCGCGGCACATGGCCTGGAAAACAACGCGGCCGCGGTGGACGCCTGCCGGCTGCAGGGGCTCGAGGTGCAGCAGGGATTCGTGGAGTCGGCCGAGACGCGGATTCCCGGCGGGCCTTTCGATGGTTTTCTCATGCTCAGTTGTTTGGAACACCTGCCCGATGTCAACGGCACGCTCGCCGGCATCCGGGCGAATCTCACCCCGTGCGCCGTCGGCCTGGTCGAGGTTCCGAACGTCGACATGATCCTTGCCGAAAAGACGGTCAGCGAATTCATGACCGACCATCTTCTCTACTTCACGCGCGAGACGCTCGAAACGACGCTTCGGCTCAACGGCTTCGAGGTTCTGGACTGTCGCCCCACATGGCACGACTACATCCTCACGGCCACCGTCCGCAATCGAAGCCCGATTCCTGGAGAGGGCTTCGCGGCCATCACCGATGCGGTGCGTCGCGACATCGATGCTTTTCTTGGCCGCTTCCCGCCGAGGTCGGTCGTCGTCTGGGGCGCCGGACATCAGGCCTTGGCAGCGCTCGCGATCCATGAACTCGGGCACCGGATCGCCTATGTCGTTGACTCTGCCCCGTTCAAGCAAAACCGCCTCACGCCGGCAACCCACCTTCCCGTCCGTAGCCCGGCGGACTTGAAGTCAGATACTCGCATCAAGGCGGTGATCGTCATGGGAGCCCGTCAGGTAGGGAAGACCACCTTGTTGAAAAGGATCTTCTCCGATGATGGTAGTGTGTTATGGATGAACGGTGATGAACGGGATGTGCAGGAACTTTTCCTGAACAGTTCCTCGAGTCGCCTGAAGGCCTATTTCGGGAAAAAGCGCACGGTGGTCATTGACGAGGCCCAAAGGATCCAGGACATCGGGCTGCGGTTGAAGACGATTGTCGACCAGATTTCGGAAGTGCAGTTGGTGGCGACCGGAAGCTCGGCATTCGAGCTTGCCAACCGGCTCAATGAGCCCCTGACAGGCCGAAAATGGGAATACAGGATGTTCCCCCTTTCCTTCGGTGAGATGGTAGCCCACCATGGCCTGCTGGAAGAGAAGAGGATGCTGCCGCATCGGCTCATCTATGGATACTATCCCGAGGTCGTCACCCATCCGGGGTCGGAACCGGAAATATTGAAGGAACTGTCAGACAGCTTCCTGTACAAGGATGTGCTCATGCTGGACCAGATCAAGAAGCCTGAGGCGCTCATCCGTCTGCTGCAGGCACTGGCATACCAGGTGGGGTCGCAGGTGTCCTACAACGAACTGTCGATTGCCACAGGCCTCGACGCGAAGACCGTAGAGAAATACGTGACCATACTGGAACAGGCCTATGTGATATTCAGGCTGGGGTCCTTCAGTCGTAACCTGAGGACGGAGCTCAAGAAGAGTCGAAAGATATACTTCTATGACAATGGAATCCGGAATGCGCTCATAGCCAACCTCAACCTGCCGGAGTCCAGGATCGACATCGGACCGCTATGGGAGAATTTCCTCGTATCCGAACGGAGGAAGTTTCTCGAGTATCAACGCAAGGCAGCCAACACATGGTTCTGGCGGACCCTGGAACAGTCGGAGATCGATTACCTGGAAGAGGAAGGCGGAAAGATTGCCGCCTTTGAGTTCAAATGGAATAAGAAGGCGAAATACAGGTTCCCCCGAACCTTCACGAAAGCATATCCGGGGAGCATCGTCTCCGTGGTCGATCCCGGCAATGTGGAGGATTTCCTGTTACGTTGACGGGCGCCCTGGCCATTTGACTCCATCTCCACACTGCTCAGGAGCATTGACTGCACTTTTCCAATCCTGCATCAGATACACTTCCATCCTTGCTGGACTGAGGGTAAAAAAAAGGGCGGTGTGGAAACACCGCCCGTTCGACATACTAAAAACAACTCAAAAAGAGCCTCTTACCATCCGGGGTTCTGGGTCATGCCCGTGGGG
>RGVM01000543.1 GCA_010027295.1 Chitinophagia bacterium | reverse complement strand
TGCGACTACGAAATGTTGCTCTTCGACTTCGATGTTCGCCTCGATGATCGCCTCTTCGACGGTCATGTCGTTGCGCTGCGCCAGCGACAGCATCGCTTCGGCCCAACGGCGGAACTTCGGATACTCGTCGTCGTTCTGGCACCGGGTCTCCTGCTCGCCCAGACGACTCTGCCTGTGCAGCAATCGGACCGGATCGAGACTCAAAACCTCCAATCCACCGCCGGCGTCCCCCTCTCCCGTGAAGCGGGCAATCCCGTCGGTTCGGATGGCCGGGCTCCGAGCAGCAATGCCTCCACGGGTATCTACACGCCCCCGACGGCTGGACAGTTCCGTTCGATGCTCCCGCCGGGGAGTGTCTGGAGCCTGACCAGTGCCCAGTGGCAGGCGCTGAAGACGGCCGGCACGCTATCGGCCAATACGACGCCCTATTCCGGCACGGTGGCGCAACAGATGGGACTGGGCGTGGGCACGAATGGGACGGGGACGGTGGTGGCGACGCTGCGGAAGGTTGCCGTGGGACGAATGCTCGCGCCCCGACGTCCCACCCATGCGTTCGGTCAGCAAATCAATGTTCCGTTGCTGACGGAATCCGGAACAAGCCTGACCGCGAGTGCGTCCACCGCCTACTGGCTCGACAAGCCCTACATCCAGGCGTCTGACACCTATTACTGGAGTCCGCATGCGCGAAAGGTCTATGCGTCCGCATCCGGCCCCTTGTACGTCACCTGGATGAAGGCGTCGCCGTACACGACGTCGACCCTCCCGACGAATTATGTAAACCAGCTCGGGACACAAAGCTTCGTGACGAATGGCGCGAACATCTTCCTCCTGTTCACCCAGGCCTATGTCGTCTCGGCCACGCCGTACCAGACGGCCCGGACCATGTACTGGACCCAGAAGGATTTCATGCCCACCGGCAAGCCCGTCCTGGTTCCCCAGGCGCGGGTCAGCGGAATCCGGGTGGCCTACAACGCCGCCTTCCCGAAGACGGTGAGTCAGGAATACAAGAACGAAGGCTCCACCAGCCCGACGGACGGAAGCACCAACGCGATCCTCTCGGAATTGCGGACGCTGTGGTACGAGCAACAAGGGGGCTCGATTTACGCCTACAACGTCGAGGGACGCGTCCTGATCGAACTCCTCGGGGATTCCCGGAATGACGGGACGTATGTCCAGCTGGGAACCGAAGTCATCGAGGTCAAACAGTTGCCGCAGGTGAGTGATGTCACGGTGGAACTCGGTGAGCGCATTGTGCCGCCCACGGCGAGTGACGTGGCGACCCTCTATCCCGAGCCAGTCCGGAATTACACGGGAACCTCCTTTGTGTTCCAGGATGCAATGGGGACGAAGAACCGCATCGCCTATTACGCCACGCGTGAGACGCAGAACCTGAATGATTTCATCGTGCATTGGTTGGAGGAGGGGCGTGCTGGCATCCAGTGGCCTCGTCACTACACCCGGTACCTGCTGAAGTGGCCGACGGACGTGTCCAAGTACAGCATCTATGTCCGGCCGGATGCCACCAGCTTCGACGATGCGGAATCGACAGCGGTGCCGTTGAATGCCGAGAATGCTCCGGTCATCGAGTATCAGGATCCCCTGGATCAGCCTCGCGCGCGGTTCACGTCGGACATGCGGTTCTATACGTTCCTCGATGCCAGCAATCCGGCACACCGTTCCCTGCTGCGTTTCACTTCCAATGACCAATTGGCGTTCGAACGCGTCCTGTCCGTCCGCGTGGGCGACCTGAAGAATGGAACCCTTGGAAACAGCTCCGTGGCGACGAGCCTCTCCGCCTGGAAAGGAACCTCCTTTGCCTGGCCGGATGAACTCAAGGCTCCCCGTGTCGTGTCGCAGACAGTCCCGGTCGGTGCCCGAATCTCCGCACCTACGGGTGAGCTGGGCGCCGGGATTCTGGACTCCTATGTGGCTGGATATGTGAACACAGCCGTCGGCAATCTGTACAATCCCAATGCCTATGTGGATCCGTTCTCCGCCGGATTCGAGGCTGCGAATGCGGGGGCGATCATCCCGGTGAATGCCGTGCCTGGGAAAAACGCCCTCGAAGTCTGGTGGTTCCGTAAGTCCAACAGTTCCGCAGGAATGAACGCGGGGAACACCGCCGCCGGGT
>RGVM01000542.1 GCA_010027295.1 Chitinophagia bacterium | reverse complement strand
GGCCTCGCGGTCGTCGAGCACGCTCTTCTCGTGTACGAATCGGAGTCTTTCAAGGTCGGCTTCGATGAGCGCCTCGGGATCGGCGTCTTTCAGATGTAGCCTGAGGAGGGACTGGAGGATGGATAAGGTCACGGCCTGGTGCGAGAGGCTGTCGCGGGTGGGGAAGGTATGGGTGGCGAAGCGGTCGGCCGGGGCGAAGGCGGTCGTGTCGTCTATCTCGAAGGATCGTGTGAAGCGGTGGATCTCGTTGTCGGCCCGGGTGAAATAGTCAAGTGCGGCATGGGCGAGGAGGTCGTAGAGGGTGGGTCGGAGGGTGTGCCGTACGCCCTTGGATACAATGGGCTGCCAGTCGCGCGTGGGGATGGCCTGAAGGGCTGCGGCATCGGTGAGGGAGAGCCGCAGGTGGCGGGAGATGGCCTGGTGCAGCTCGTCGGCCGACCAGCTGTCGAGGTCGGCTTCATTGCCTCCTCCGGAGCGTTGCTGGTAGAGGTTCCAGCGGTTCTCCTGCAAGTAGACCCAGTAGGCCTTCCCGATCATCCCGTGCAGCAGGGCCTTCCTGGTGCCCCTGGCGGCTTTGAGTTCCCGCTGGAGCCGATCTATCTGTCTGGCGGTGGCGTCCTCCTGCTGCTGGCCGGCGGCCAGTCCCATCCAGTAGAGGGCTTTGAGTTGCTGGGCCTCGTTACCCTCCCTGCGGGCCCGGAGCAGGGTGTTTTCGATACGGGCGAGGGCCGACTGCGGCAGTCCCTGTTCCAAGAGTTTTTCGGTCTTTCTCCAGTCCGCTGCATAGGGGTCGGGCCGGCCCGGCTGGCCCTGTGCGAAGGGGCAGGCGATGAGCAGGGAGAGCAGCAGGATGGGATGTCTCATGGGCGGGTCGGGGTTTGGTCCGTTGGGAAGGGATGCGTGCCGGGCCGTACTGCACAAAAACCAAGCCCGCTTTCACGAAACTATAACGCCCGTCCCTGCTGTGCGATGTGGGTTTCGCAGGCGGGGACGGGCGTTATAGATCTTACTTGCGCATGGCTTCGGCCATGGTGCGGCCGATGTCGGCGGGGCTGTCGACCACCAGGATGCCGCAGTCGCGCATGATGCGCATCTTGGCGGCGGCTGTGTCGTCGGAGCCTCCGATGATGGCGCCGGCATGTCCCATGCGTCGGCCGGGGGGGGCCGTTTGTCCGGCGATGAAGCCGACGACGGGCTTGCGGTGGTTTGCCTGTATCCAGTGGGCGGCCTCGGCTTCCATGCCGCCACCGATCTCGCCGATCATGACGATGCCGTCGGTGTCGTCATCGGCCATGAAGAGTTCTACGGCTTCGCGGGTGGTGGTGCCGATAATGGGGTCGCCTCCGATGCCGATGGCGGTGCTGATGCCCATGCCGGCCTTGACGATCTGGTCGGCCGCCTCGTAGGTGAGGGTGCCCGATTTGGAAACGATGCCGATGCGGCCCGACTTGAAGATGAAGCCCGGCATGATGCCGACCTTGCACTCGCCGGCCGTGATGACGCCGGGGCAGTTGGGACCTATGAGGCGGGTGGACTTGCCCTGGAGGTAGTTCTTGACCTTGACCATGTCCTGCACCGGGATGCCCTCGGTGATGCATACAACCAGTCCGATGCCGGCGTCGGCGGCCTCGCAGACGGCGTCGGCGGCGAAGGCCGGGGGTACGAAGATGATGCTCACGTCGGCCCCGGTGGCCTTGACGGCATCTGCCACCGTGTTGAAGACCGGCCTGTCGAGGTGCTTCGAGCCGCCCTTGCCGGGGGTGACGCCGCCCACGAGCTGCGTCCCGTATTCGATCATCTGCGTGGCGTGGAAAGTGCCCTCCGTTCCGGTGAAGCCCTGTACCAGGACTTTCGACTTCTTACTGACCAGTACCGACATGCGAGTGAGTTTATGATTCTATGGCTGCGCGAAATTAGACAAAAACAGGATATGCGGGAAGGGTAAGGAAACCCCTGCATCCAAGGTAATTCAGAGTTTTTCAGCGGCATGGCCAGCATGTGGGAAGGCGGTCCGGGATTTGGGTTGGGATGCATGTCGCATGCAAGACCCGGACGGCCTACTTTTGTTTCGGATTGACATCCCACGGTCCCTTTCTTCCTCCCGTCACACCATGAGGTACGAGAATCCTGCCATCCCGATCGA
>RGVM01000541.1 GCA_010027295.1 Chitinophagia bacterium | reverse complement strand
GAGCACACCTTCATGGCGCCAAACCTCGCTGCCATCCCGGAACAGCACCAGGGTGGGAAGTCCTTGCACCCCCAGGGATTCCACCAGAGCCGGATTGGCATCACATTCGGCCTTTCCCACCAGCACACGGCCCTCGTAAGCGGAGGCGGCCCAGGCGATCACCGGCGCGATCAAGCGACAGGGGCCGCACCAGGCGGCCCAGACATCGAGAAGCACCGGCCCGGGGTGATCCACCACCTGCTGGGGGAAATTGGCATCGGTGATCTCGAGGACAGCTTCGGACACGGATTGCGCAGGGGGGGAACGTCGATTGTATGGGGGGTTATGGGCTGCGGTGGTGGCCGGAACTGCTAGCAAGACGATGACGGAAGCGCGCCAGTCAGAGAGCCCCCCGGCAGGTACTCAAGCGCAATCGGATAAGGATCAAGACGTGCCCGGCAGGATCCAACGAATCGGGCGCCCCTCTGGGCGGAGGGGCGGTGATCAGAATCAGATCCGAATTCAGAGCTTGTCGATCGAGCGCTTCAGCTCTTCGAGCTCCGCATTCACCTCGGCCGCCTTGACGGGCTCCAGGCCACCATTCTCTCGGCGAAACTCCCTCATCTTGAAGGCTGGAACCGCCGTCGCCGGGAGATTGCAACGGGCTATACCGAGCGCCTTGGGGGGCTTCATGTCCAGACGCCCACGGTGTCCGAGGACTGTACGCATGTCTTCCACCTCTATGTCATCCGTACGGAACGGAGGGAAGGGATCATGCAAGTGCTGAAGGAACGTAACATCGAGACCGCCATTCATTATCCGACCGTACTACCCCTCTTGCCTTGCTATGCCGATCTCGGGCATGTCCCCGGTCAATTTCCCGTCGCATTCGCAAACCAGTCGCGCATCCTCTCCCTGCCCATCTATCCGGAGATGAACGAATCGATGCTCGACAGGGTGGCTGAAGCCATCAAATCAGCGCTTGATGTTCCGGTTCGAGGGTAAGACCGTCTACATCATCTCGCTCGAGCGATGGGGTGTCATGAAGATCAGCAAGCACCATTATGCCATGGAGCTGGCTGCGAGGGGTTGCCGGGTGTATTTCATAGAGTCACCCGATCTGTCTGTGAAGGGCGTCCGCATCGAACCCTGTGCAGACCATCCCAACATTCGCATCGTGAGGTACGGGCCCGTTACGCGGGGCAGAAGGTTCCTTCCCGGTTTCCTGTACGCGCTGTTGGTACGCTGGCAGGTCAGGTTGCTGGTGGATGCGATAGGGCCCCGTCCGGATGTAGTCATTTGTTTTCGAGGCGATGTGTTCGACGACCTTCAGAGGTTTGGAGCCTCCCTCAATATCTACTTCGTCGCAGATCTTCCCACTCTTTCCCCCAAGCCAGCGCTCCCCGAAGAGTTGGCATCCGCCGACCTCATCCTGGCTGTTTCCAAGAGTATTTGCCGGAAACTGACGGATGCCGGCTACAAGGTGTCGCGCATCAATCACGGCCTGCAACCGGTTTTCGAGGACATGGCCAAGCGCTTGGAACTGCCCATTTCAGCGTCGGGGCCGACAAACCGAAGGCCACCTGCCGTTATAGGCTATTCCGGCAATTTGCTGATCGACTGTGTCGACAGGGATGCCATGCTGGAAGTCATCAGGTCGCATCCCGGTCTCCGTTTTATCTTCTGGGGCAACTGCCGCACCGACGACTCTAATCTCTTCGGCCTCATGGATGACGGTGCAGAGGCCTTCCTCAATGCCCTCCGTGAGGCACCCAACGTGACGCTGCGCGGACCCGTACCGGCGGCCCAGCTGGCCGAGGAGATGAGAGAATGCGATCTCTTCTGGATTTGCTACCTACGCCCAGGCATCACCCCCCGGGACAATTCCAATACCCACAAGATCCTCGAGTATCTTGCCACGGGGAAGCCGGTGATCTCCCGAACCGTATCCGACTATACCGACACCGGATTGCTCCACATGCTGCCGGATGAACGAGCGGATGATTATCCCGCCTTCTTTTCCCAGGTACTGGAAGGGCTTTCCGCCGGAGAGGATCCGGGCATCGTTGAAAAACGTATCCATTGGGCCCTCGACAACACGTACACGCGCCAGCTGGACAGGATCGAGGCGATGGTCAACGCCGGGCGTCCATGAGTCGGCCGACTTCGATCCTCT
>RGVM01000055.1 GCA_010027295.1 Chitinophagia bacterium | reverse complement strand
CCTCGCTTGACCATGTCTCCGTACACCTGCTGCCCGAGGAGCATGGGCAGCCACATGCCCTCGTCGGCCACCGCCAGGAGGCCGGACACGACGAATGAGAACACCAGCAGAATCTTCTTCATGATGCAACCGTTTTGTGGGTCAAACCTACTTCTATTCCGGGAAACGGAGTGTAGTTTCGCAGGCGAAAACGCCCTCCGGACCATTCAAAAAACACATACCACATGATCGTCACGACCACCAACAACATCGAAGGCAGGACCATCGACGCCTATCTCGGCGTGATCAGTTCCGAAGTCATCATCGGTGCCAACATCTTCAAGGACATCCTGGGCGGACTGCGCGACGTCTTCGGCGGCCGCAGCGGCACCTACGAGCGGGTGATGGAGGAGGCGAAGGAGAATGCGATGCGCGAACTCACGGACAAGGCCCGTGCCCTGGGTGCGAACGCCATCGTCGGCATCGACCTCGACTTCGAGACCATCGGAGGTACCGGCAGCATGCTCATGGTGAGCGCCTCGGGTACCGCCGTCCGGCTGGCCTGACCCCCGTCACCGATCCTTTTCCGACCGTTTTCCCGGACTCGACCCCGGACTGATCTATCCACCCCCCACTGAGTTTTGAGAACCATACCCGGTTTTGAGAACCCCCCTCGGTTCTCAGAACCCCGGTATGTCCTCAGAACCGGGGGGAGTTCTCAAAACTCCCCCCGGTTCTCAAAACCTTGGGTCATGTCATCGACCGGGAGAACTTCCGGGATTTCGTACGTCCAGCGCGGTCATGAAGGCGTCGATGGCGGGGTGTTTGCGCAGCCGTTCGTCCATGCGGCGGCGGCTGGCCTCCGATATGACCCAGTTCATGGGGAAGAGGTCCTCCTCTCCTTTCCGGTAGAGGTCGATGCTCCAGTATCCGCCTTCCGCGCCCCGGAGAGACCGGAGGTAGCGGATCAGGCGGAGGTTGTTGACGTCAGTCTGCGTGCTGTAGGCACCCAGCAGGCTCTTGATGGGGGCGGCGAGGTCGTTGACCATGGGGTGCACCTTCCCCACCGGTTTCTCGTCCAGGGTCGAGTTGCGGGCGTGTATGACGTGGAAGCGGAGTTTTCCCAGCCAGTGACGGGGATCCTTTTCGAGGCTGTCGGCGATGATGCGTTGGAGTTCGATGAGGATCTCATGCACGACGCCGGCGCCCGAGTTGTCGAAGTATCCGCCGTCTACGAAGTAGTTGCCGCCGAGCCGTCCGGCGGGACTGATGTACGGGAAGCGTGCGCCGAGGACGACGGCGCTGCTCAGTCGAAGGTCTTCGTAAGGCTTGAGGGTCCCCAGGATGTCGATCCGTCGACCGAAGACCTCGTCGTCGAGTCTGAGGGTGCTGACGACGCCGGGCCTTCCGTCCTGCATGCGGGTGGCGTTGATGAAGAGGGCGGGACCCTGTGACCTTCCGGGCAGGTAGTAGTCGGAGAAGGGTCGTGCCATCATGCCGCCCATGTAATGGCCGTCGGGCACCGACTCCATGGAGTGTTCAAGGGCTGCGGCGCGGTCGTAGACGGCGTCGAAGGGGAAGATGGGTTTGAAAAGGTCGGGGCCCAGGAGTCTGGCGAAAGTGTAGCTGAGGAAGTCGTTCGAAAGATAGGTGCGGCAGCGGTCGAGGTGAGAGCTATGCCTCCGTTCGGTGCTGTCAGCCTGCAGGGATGCGAAGAAGGCGGTGTTGCCGACGCTGCCGCCGCTGGCGCCGGAGAGGCAGAACAGATGTCGCGAGAACCGACCCTGCGACTCATCCTCCATCCGTGCGAGCACGCCCGCCGTCCAGTAGCCGGAGCGCGAGGCGCCGCCGTCGGCGATGGCCATGACGACAGGGTATGATTTCACGGAGCTGTCGGCGAGCTCGGCCTTTCTTTCATCCGTCCATCGCCGGAAGTATTCGCGCAGTCCCGGCCGTAGTCCATACGCATTCCCTAGGGAGGGGTCGCTCGGCCAGGTGGTGCGGACGTCGTGCGGTTCGGTGAAGAGGCCTATGAGGAAGACGAGCGACACGAAGACGAAGTGAAGGTTCGTCTCGTACTTGACCGACAGCAGGGTGAGGATGTTGGCGAAGCCGACTAGTACGCCGAGGGCCAGCAGCACAATCGGGAAGGGGCTGATGAAACGGGCGGCCGGCAAGAGGAATATCGCCGCCAGGTAGATCCATACGGAGAGGATGGAGATGGCATTGAACCACCGGAAGATGGCGAGTTCTCCCTCGAGGGTTTGTGCGTCACGGGTACGGGGTCCGGCGGTATGCTGGTCGGTGAGCACCCATTCGAGGGCGCGCCAGGAGCGGCCTTGGGGCCTCTGCCCTGCCGCCTGCGCCGACCTGCCGGCGCGCAGTCTCCTGCGGACGACCACGTTGAAGAGCCCGCAGGCCTGCAGCACGGGGATTGCCGCGACGTAGGCGTACGGGACGTTGGCCCAGCCGCAGCACAGTGCGGCGAGGGCGAAGCCCAGCCAGGAGAGGCGACGGATGCGGAGCAGTCGGTCTTCGGTCCATCCGTCGCGCATGCGCTCGAAGAGGCGGTGGAGGAGGAAGTAGAGTCCGATATCGGCCAGCAGGCAGGCAAGGGCCGGCCAGCGTCCAATGGCGTGGCCGGGCAGGACGAGGAAGGCATGGAGGACGACGGCGAAACAGGCGTAGCCCAGGAGCCGGGGCGAGTGGAAGAGGCCCTTAGGGAAGCGCAGGAAAATGTCATCCTTGTTGTAGGCGATGAGGCGGGACGAGTACCAGGTGACGGTGGACCAGAAAACCAGTCCGACGATGATGAAGGGGCCCCTCCAACGCGATTCCAGGGCGACGACTATGGCGTCCTGGCCTTGCAGCAGCCCGGACATGAGGATGGCAGCCACGACCAGGAGAAGCACGCCCGGGAAGAAAACCCAGAGGAGCCTCAGGATGAGGCCGAGGGCCCGTAGCGCAGCGACCATCAGGTCCCAGACCTTTTGCATGCCGGGAAAGGTGGTGTTAGGGTTAATGTAGGCTCAGCGCCATCTGTCCGACCAACATCAGCGTTTGTATCGTTCTGCCTGTCGTTTCGCGCCGGAGTCGATGGCTTCTGCCTGCTTTTCGGACGCCTTGGCATCGGAAGAGCCGCTCTCGTCATTTTCTTTTTCCGCCTCACGAGGCTGACAGGACAAGACAACCGGGCTGGAGGCTTTGAGCTGTCTTTTTCATGTCCAGCTGCCTGGTTGGCGTGTCCATGTAAGTTACGGATTAACAGACAAATACATGCGAAGGAACCATGCAGTCGATGGTCAGTGTAAGGTTCTCACGGCGCTGGCCCGGTTGATGGGACCTAGGCGTTCAGCGTCTCCCAGAGGAGGTCCTTGAGACGCTGCAGACCCTGTCCGTCGAGCGATGAGATGAAGACGCGCGGGATGTCGGGCGGCAGTTCGGCGGAGATGGCCTGTCGGAGTTCCTCGTCGAGCATGTCGGACTTGCTGACGGCGATGAGGAATTTCTTGTCGAGGAGGGATTCGTCGTAGCGACCGAGTTCGCCGAGAAGGATATCGAATTCCTTCCGATGGTCCTTGCTGTCGGCGGGTATGAGGAAGAGCAGCACGGGGTTCCTTTCGATATGTCGGAGGAAGCGGTGACCGAGGCCCTTTCCTTCGGCGGCCCCTTCGATGATGCCGGGCAGGTCGGCGACGCAGAAGGACCGTCCGTCGCGGTATTCCACCATGCCGAGTTGCGGGGTGAGGGTGGTGAAGGCGTAGTCTGCGATCTTGGGCTTGGCGGCCGTGATGCGTGAGAGCAGGGTCGACTTGCCGGCGTTGGGGAAGCCCACCAGGCCTACGTCGGCGAGCACTTTGAGTTCAAGGACCTTCCAGCCTTCGGAGCCTTCCTCGCCGGGCTGGGCGTAGTCGGGCGCCTGGTTGGTCGGGGTGGCGAAGTTGCGGTTCCCGAGGCCTCCCTTCCCGCCGCGTATCCAGACGACCTCCTGTCCGTCCTCGAGGATTTCGGCCTCCGTGGCGCCCGACTCCTCGTCGAGGGCGATGGTACCCAGGGGCACTTCGAGGACGACGTCCTTCCCGTCGCGGCCCGTCATGTTGTTCTTGTCGCCCGGGCGGCCGTCTTCGGCATGCACGTTCTTGAAGTAGCGCATGTGGAGGAGGGTCCAGAGGTTGCGGTTGCCGCGCAGGACGATATGGCCGCCGCGGCCGCCGTCGCCTCCGTCGGGCCCCGCCATGGGGTTGAACTTGGTGCGCATGAAATGCCGGCTGCCGGCTCCGCCATGGCCGCTGCGGCAGTAGATGCGGATCTGGTCGACGAAGTTGGATCTTTCCATCCGGGGTGCAAGATAGTCAGAAGCCCGGCGCGGGCCTATTCGGGATCCGCCGGGTTACCGTCGGATGCGGTGCCAGGTTTCGAGGAGGGTCTCCCGGGCGGGCCTGTCCGTCTCCGGCCGTTCGAGCGGCTCGCAGGCTTGCCAGTGGACCCGCATCTCGGCCGGAAGGGCCTGGTACAGGGCGGTGCCTTTCGATTTCCAGGCGACCATCTCGTCGCTGACCTCCCGGATCTTCCGGGCGGGGTTCCCGACGAGCAGGCTGCGGGCTTCGAAGGACTGTCCCTCCCCCACGAAGGAGAGGGCACCGACGATGCACTCGTCGCCGAGGACGACGTGGTCCATCAGGACGGCGTTCATGCCCACGAGGCAGTTGCGGCCGATGGTGGCGCCGTGTATGACGGCGCCGTGGCCGATATGCGCGCCCTCCATGAGGTGTACCGTCATGCCGGGGAACATGTGGAGGGTGACGTTCTCCTGCACGTTGCAGCCGTCTTCGATCCGGATCGATCCCCAGTCGCCGCGCAGGGCTGCCCCCGGACCGATATAGACGTTGCGCCCGATGACGACGTCACCCGTCACGCAGGCTTGCGGATGCACGAAGGCGGAGGGGTCGGCCACGGGACGGAAGCCGCGGAAGGCGTAGAACATCCTTCGGGTGTTTCAGAGGGATGCGGGCGCGCCGATGAGCGGCTTTCCCGTTCGGAAGCAGGTGCCCTTGAAGAGACCCACCTGCTCCTCCCGCTGGTTGGTGAGGGTGATGAGGTACACGCCCGTACTGCGTCCGTTGTGGACCTCCCGGGCCTCGGCGATGACCGTGTCGCCCGGGTGCATGGGCTTGATGAACGACATGTTGGCGTCGAGGGCGACGGAGATGTTGTTGCGGTTGTTGCAGGCGAAGGCGAAGGCACTGTCGGCCAGCGAGAAGGGCACCCCTCCGTGCACGATACCGAAGCCGTTGAGCATCTCCTCCCGTATGGTCATCCGGATGCGGCTGTAGCCTTCGGATACCTCTAGCACCTCCACGCCCAGCCAACGGCTGAAGCGGTCCTCCTGCATCATCCTGTCAACGACCTGGCGGGGCATCCCCTGTTGAAGCTTGTCCATGCTGGCAATATTTTCGGTTATACGTACACGTGGGTAGGCGGCCTCGTCAGCTGCCGCGGAACAAGGGTTTCCGCTTGGCGAGGAAGGCATCGACGCCTTCGCGGTGGTCGTAGGTGTCGGCGGCCTCCTGCTGGAGCCTGTCCTCCAGGTCGAGTTGGGCGTCGAGGTCCTGTGTCTCGCCCATCGTGAGCGCATGCTTGGTGAGGGCGAGCGCCCGGGTGGGCTGGGCGGCGAGGCGTCGGGCGAGGGCCATGGCCGCTTCGGCGAAGCCATCGTCGGGCATGACCTGGTAGACCATTCCCATGCGTTCGGCTTCGGTGGCGTCGACCTTGTCGCCCAGCATCATGAGGGCGGAGGCCTTCTGCCGACCGACGAGGCGGGGGAGCGTCCAGGTGCCGCCGCTGTCGGGGATCAGTCCCACGAGGGAGAAGGCCTGTATGAAGGAGGCGGAGTGGGCGGCCACGACGACGTCGCAGCAGAGGGCGATGTTGGCGCCGGCGCCTGCGGCGACGCCATTGACGGCGGCGAGCACGGGCTTGGGCATGGTGCGAATCTTCCTGACGACGGGGTTGTAGTGTTCGGCGAGGATGGTCGACATGGGCGGCCCCTTCGGGTCGGCCACTTCGGCGAGGTCCTGCCCCGCACAGAAGCCCTTGCCGGAGCCTGTGATGAGTACGGCCCTCACCTCATGTAGGCTGGCGCACTCGTCGAGCCGCGCCTGCAGCAGTCGGGCCGTGGGTCCGTCGAAGGCGTTGAGCCGGTCGGGCCGGTTGAGGGTGACGCGGGCGACGCCGTCTTCGATGTCGAAGAGGATGGTGGACATGTCTGGGGGGATGGGTTCGAAGTTAGGTCATTCCGAAGGCGCCCGAACTCCGTCCGTGACATTTGAAATGGTCGAAGGGTTCCAGGCATTCCCCGCACTGGCGCAGCGCCTTGCAGGGGGTGGAGCCGAACTCGCTCAGCAGGCGGGTGTCGGAGGAGCCGCAACGCGGACAGGGGACGGGTCCGTCGCCGGGCCCTGCCTCCGGCGGGGCGATCCCGTAGGCCCTCAGTTTCTCCCGGCCTTCGGCCGTGATCCAGTCGGTCGTCCAGGGCGGGGCGAGAGAAGTCTCCAGGACGAAGTCCGTGACATCGGCGGCATAGAGGGCCATGCGCACCAGTTGCGCGATCATGTCGGTGGCCGGACAGCCCGAGAAGGTGGGGGTGAGGGTGATGCGCCATCCGATGCGGCCACCGCCGATATCGGTGCGCGCGACATCGCGCAGGATGCCGAGGTCGAGGATGGAGAGGACGGGGATCTCGGGGTCTATCACCCTGGCGAGGATCCGGCGGATGTCATCCAGGGAAGGCTGGTCCTGACCGTCCCGTACCATGTCGGAAGGGTTCACCATTCGTTGCCGGGATAGGTCCTTTGGAGGGTTTGCATCTCGGCCAGGAGCCGGACGAGGTCTTCGGTGTGACGGCCCAACTTACCGTCCATCCCTGTATGGTTCGAGGGGGTCGCGAGGCTTGAGAGGTCTACGGCAAGGTCGGCCTCATCTAGGGTCTGCCGTACCCGCAGGGTCCATTCGGACCGGAGCGTGGAGGGGTCGATGCCGATTCCCCTCTCCGTGACGGTGCGCTCAAAGTCGGCCGGGCTGAACAGTTCTCCGAGGTGGGGTTGGAGCGTAGCCAGTGCCGACTCCATGCGGGTATGGCTCTCCTCGGTCCCGTCGCCGAGTCGGACGACCCAGTCCCTCGCCCATCGCCGGTGGTAGGTCACTTCGGGGATGGCCTTGGCGGCGATGGCGGCGAGTTGCGTGTCGGTGGACCCCTGCAGGGCTTGGTACTGCAGGAGGGAGAACTCGCTGAAGAGGTATTGTCGGAGGATAGTCAGTCCCCAGTCGCCTCGGGGCAGTTCCAGCAGTATCAGGTTGCGGTAGTCGGACGCATCCCTGAGGAAGGCGAGGGTATCCTCGGTGGCGCCTTCTCCGATGCCGTTGGCGGCGTGCTGGTAGAGGAGCCTGGCCTGTCCGAGCAGGTCGAGGGAGAGGTTGGTGAGGGCTATGTCTTGTTCGAGTTCGGGACCGTGTCCGCACCATTCGCTGTTGCGGTGGCCGAGGACGAGGGCGTTGTCGGCGAGGTGCAGGAGGTATTCGTGTCGGGCTTCCATGGGCGGCAGGTGCCGGGGTATCACATGTGGTCGATTTCTTTGGGCAGGTCGTAGAAGGTGGGGTGGCGGTAGGCCTTGTCGGCGGCGGGGTCGTAGAAGGGTCCCGCCTCTTCAGGTTGGGATGCGTGGATGTGGCGGCTCTCCACGACCCAGATGCTGACGCCTTCCATGCGACGGGTATAGACGTCGCGTGCGTTCTCCACGGCCATGCGCGCATCGGCGGCGTGAAGGCTTCCGACATGTTTGTGGTCGAGACCCTGCCGGCTGCGGATGAAGACCTCCCACAGAGGCCACTCGCTGCTGTCTGGCGCTGGCTGGGGGTTTGCGGGGCCGCCGCCGGTCTCGCCGCCGGGGATGTCGCCGTAGAGCAGTCTCCTGATTTGGAATGCCATGTTGTCGAGTTTTATGCGGCGTCTGCGGGTCGGGCGGCCTTCTTGCGGGCGTGGGCCAGGGCGGCTTCCCGCACCCAGGCGCCTTCGGTGTGGGCCTCGCGGCGGGTTTCCAGCCGTTCGCGGTTGCAGGGTCCGTCGCCCTTGACGACCTTCCAGAATTCGTCCCAGTCGATCTCGCCGAAGTCGTAGTGCCCGCGCTCCTCGTTCCAGCGGAGGTCGGGGTCGGGCAGGCTCATGCCGAGGACCTTGACCTGTTCGGCGATCATGTCGACGAACCGTTGGCGCAGCTCGTCATTGGACATGCGTTTGATCTTCCACTTCATGCTCTGGTCGGAATGGGTGGATTCGCTGTCGCGCGGGCCGAACATCATGAGGGAGGGCCACCACCAGCGGTTGATGGCGTCCTGGCACATGGTGCGTTGTTCGGCCGAGCCGCGGCTGAGGACGAGGAGCGACTCGAAGCCCTGGCGCTGGTGGAAGCTCTCCTCCTTGCAGATGCGTACCATGGCGCGGGCATAGGGTCCGTAGGAGGTTCGGCAGAGCATGACCTGGTTCATGATGGCGGCGCCGTCGACCAGCCACCCGATGGCGCCGATGTCGGCCCAGCTGAGGGTGGGGTAGTTGAAGATGGAGGAGTACTTGGCCTTCCCGGCGAGGAGGTCGGCGACCAGGGTGGCGCGGCTGACGCCCAGCGTCTCGGCGGCGGCATAGAGGTAGAGGCCGTGGCCGGCCTCGTCCTGCACCTTGGCGAGGAGGATGGCTTTGCGCTTGAGCGTGGGTGCGCGGGTGATCCAGGCGCCTTCCGGCAGCATCCCCACGATCTCGCTGTGTGCGTGCTGGCTGATCTGTCGGACCAGCGTCCGCCGATAGGCCTCCGGCATCCAGTCGCGGGGCTCGATCCGCACTTCTCCTTCTAACTTCTCTTCGAATTGCTTCTCCATCTTGGGGAATTGTCGTTTTTCCCTGTCGGTCTTCGCAGAACCCTTGGGAACCCTGCAAAGATACCCATCAGGCACAATAAAACTAACAGATGTTAGCACCTTGCCGGGGCCCTGTCAGCGGGCGTCGAAGTCGATGGTGAGTTCCGGTGTCCTGGGGTGGCTCTGGCAGGTGAGGATGAAGCCCTGGTGGAGTTCCTCGGGTTCGAGGGCGAAGTGTTGGTCCATTTGGACATGGCCGGAGAGGAGTCTGGCGCGGCAGGTGCCGCACATGCCGCCCTTACAGGCGAAGGGCAGGTCGATGCCCTGGCGGATGGCGGCGTCGAGGAGGGTCTCGCCCTGGCCGGGGGCATCGAAGCGGAAGAGGGTGCCGTCGAGTCGGAGGGAGACGCTGTGGGAGGTTTGTCGGGCGGGGCCGTCGGACGGGGCTGTCGCGGGTTTACCGTCGCCGGGGGCGTGGAAGCGTTCGGTATGGATGCGTGCGGTATCGATGCCTTTGGCTTTCAGGTACTCGTCGACGGATTCTACCATGCCGGAGGGTCCGCATAGGAAGAAGTCGTCGACGGTTGCCAGGGGCAGAATGGACTTGTCGATGGCCTCGCAGGTGGCGGCGTCGATGCGGCCGGTGTGGAGGTCCGCATCCCTTTGCTCGCGGCTCAGGACATGTATGACCTGGAGTCTTTGCAGGTATCGGTTCTTGAGGGCTTCCAGTTGTTCGCGGAAGATGATATGGCGGCTGTCGCGGTTGCCGTAGACGAGGAGGAAGCGGCTGTCGGGGTTGGTGGCCAGGGTGTGGGAGAGGATGGAGAAGACGGGGGTGATGCCGCTGCCGGCTGCGAAGGCCACATAGGTCCGTCGTCCCTCGCTGGGCAGTTCGGGGCAGAAGCGGCCCATGGGTGGGAGGACGTCGATCGTATCGCCAGTGCGCAGATGGTCAT
>RGVM01000540.1 GCA_010027295.1 Chitinophagia bacterium | reverse complement strand
CCCATTTAAAGCCGTTCCGTGTCGAGGGCGAGATGTTGACGGATGAGATGGACAGCTCGATGCCCTTGTTCTCCATCGCCCCGTTGTTCACGGTGATGCTGGTGACGCCGTTGACGCTTGGGATGGACTGGCTCACGAGCAGGTTCGAGGTGATGCGCTTGTACCAGTCGAAGGTGCCAGAGAGCCTGCCCTTGAAGAGGCCGAACTCCAGGCCGAGGTCGAGCGGGATGTTCTTCTCCCAGGTCAGGTTGTCGTTGGCGAGCTGCGAGGGGGTGAGTCCCGAGCCGAAGTTGTAGTCGGAGCCGGCGCTGTAGAGTCCCTGCGACTCGAAGTTGTTGATGCCCTGGTTGCCGGTGTAGCCGTAGCTGGCCCTGAGGCGGAGCTCGCTCACCCAGTCGGCCTTGAAGAAGTCCTCGTTGTGGATGTTCCATCCGCCGCCGAACGACCAGAAGGTGGCCGAGCGGAAGTTCTTCGCGAAGCGTGACGATGCGTCCTCCCGCAGGGATCCCGAGAGGAAGTACCTGTCCTTCCAGGAGTAGCTCGCGTTGAGGAACTGGCTGACCATGCGATTGGCCGTGCCCGTTCCCGTGGTGAGCTCGGGCGAGGAGCCGCCGGCCGGGGTCGTCGTGCCGGGGGCGATGCTGTTCACGCGGATGTTGATGTCGATATCATCACGGCTCTGTGCCTCATAGCCTGCGAACACCTCCAGGTCGTGGCCGCCCTTCAGCTCCCGCTTGAAGCGGAGGATGTTGGTGGCGATCCAGTTGTTGATGTCCTGGGTGTAGTTCTCGATGGAACCGCCCACGGCCACGTTGGCGTTGCCCACGCGGGGATCGTAGTAGATGGATGTGAAGGCGTGGTTGAAGTCGAGCGCCGCGTTGCTCTCGAAGGTGAGGCCCTTGAGGATCTTGTATTTCGCGGAGGCGTTGGCGCCGATGTTGTAGGTCTTGGCGTTTCTCCTCGTCGTATTGATGACGGCGACGGGGTTGTAGCCGCTGTTGTAGCCGAGTTCGTAGGTCTTGCCGTCGGCCTTGTAGACGGGCAGCCAGGGTGCCAGGCGGTACATGGCCCGCACGGGGTTTGCGAAGAAGCTGCCTCCGAGGAAGTTGCTCGTGCGCTGGAAGCTGCCGCTGAAGCCGCCCTTGAAGGAGAGGCGGTCGCTGACCTGCGAGGAGACGTTGATGCGGTAGGTGGCCTTGTCGTAGTTGATGCCTTTGGTGGGTGCCTCCGACTTGTAGTAGCTGCCCGAGGCGTAGTAGGTCGACTTGTCGTTGCCGCCGCTCAGCCCGAGGTTGTACTGCTGGTACTGTCCCTGCCGCAGCACCTGCTCGAACCAGTCGGTGTTGATCGTCGTGTCAATCGCGTTCGCCTTGAGGAGGGAGTCGAAGGAGCTGAGGGGGCGTCCTGCATTCACCCATCCCTCCCGATAGTACTGGATATACTGCGGCGTGGTGAGGGTCTTCTGCTCATCGCGGATGTTGTACTTGTTGAAGCCCTGCTGGAAGGTGAAGCTCACCTTGCTCTTGCCGGGCTTGCCCGACTTGGTCGTGATCAGCACGACGCCGTTGGCGGCGCGGGAGCCGTAGAGGGAGGTGGCGGAGGCGTCCTTGAGGACGGTGAGCGACTGTATGTCATTCGCGTTCAGGCCGGCGATGGTGTTGCTGTTGAGGCCGGAGATGTCGCCGCTGACAACCGGGATACCGTCGACCACGTAGAGCGGCGTGGCGGATGCGTTGATGGACCCGATGCCGCGGATGCGGATGTTGGGCACCGAGCCGGGCTGACCCGAACCGTTGGTCGACTGAACACCGGCCATGTTGCCCTGCAGGCTCTCCTGCACGGAGGCGTTGGGTGCATTCTCGATGACAGTGTTCTTGATGGTGGTGGCCGAACCGGTGAAAGTGCTCCGCTTCTGGTTGCCGTATGCGACGACGACGACTTCCGATAGGTTGTTCTCGGACTCTTGCAGGAGCACGATCAGTTCGCTCCTGCCGTCGGGGTTCTTGACGGTCTTGGAGACCATGTTCACGCTGGAGAACTCGAGCGACTGCCCCTGTTGGATGGTGAGGGTAAAACTCCCGTCGGCACCGGTGGTCGTTCCCCGGCGCTGTCCCTGAATGCGGACCGTGACGTTCTCGAGGGGGCTGTTGTCCTTCGCAT
>RGVM01000539.1 GCA_010027295.1 Chitinophagia bacterium | reverse complement strand
GAAAGGCTTCAGTCAGACCTTCGGCTGTCCGAGCTGCCCGTGCACATAGAGTGTTTCGACAACTCCAACCTGCAGGGCAGCCATCCCGTCTCGGCCATGGTCTGCTTCCGTGACGGCACCCCGTCGAAAGCCGACTACCGCCATTTTCATGTCAAGACGGTCAAGGGCATTGACGACTTTGCGACGATGCGGGAGGTCGTTTCACGCAGGTACGGGCGCCTATTGCGCAGCGGGGATGCCCTGCCGCAGCTCGTCATCATCGACGGCGGCAAAGGACAGCTCGGGGCCGCGATGGACAGCATCCGGGCGCTCGGGATGGAAGGACGCATGACCGTCGTGGGCCTGGCGAAGAACGAGGAGCTCGTCTTTTTTCCGGGCGATAGCGAACCCCTGCGGCTCCCGCTCGACGGTGGCAGCCTGCGTCTCATCCGGCGCATCCGCGACGAGGTACACCGCTTCGGCATCAGCTTCCACCGCAACCTGCGCAGCCGGAGCGCACTGGAAAACCCTTTGGAGGGCATTCCAGGTATCGGAAGCCGGACGGCATCCGAACTGCTCAGGGAGTTCAAGTCGGCGAAGAGGGTTTCCACCTTGACGGAGGAACAGCTCCGCGAGAAGATCGGGCCCGCGAAGGCAAGAGCCGTATTCGCCCATTTCCATCCTGGCGAATAAGGACGGGCATTAGCAGGCTCGCAGAGCCAAAAGGCAGCTGGCAAAGCTAATAGGCATTTCCGTGGCACCCGAGACGGTGCCACGGCTCGCAGCGTCTCACGGAGAAAGATGCGAAGGGCTTGACGAAAAGGCAGCCTCAAGCTCGCAGGCGTGGCACTGCGCCTACGGCGTATGCCACGCAGAACCGATGACGATGCCACGGCTCGCAGCGTCTCACGGAGAAAGGTCGGCGGAGTTTTATGAATCGGCCGGCCTCTGGCTCTGGCGGGGCTAAAAGCTATCCCCGTGCCACCGTCTCGGGTGCCACGCGGAAGCCCAAACAGTCTGGAGCCGTGGGAGACTGCTAAAAAAATCGGGCCGACAGTGACTGCCGGCCCGACCCTTTCCCTCAGCGGGGGTATCAATAGGACCAGAGGTCCTGTTCGAAATTGAAGATCTTCTCCTTGATGTTGTCCCCTTCCAGCAGTCGGAGGATGGGGTCCTTGATATACTGGCGTATATACTGGTCGTAGGGGTTCTCAATGGTCGACTTCACGATATTGCTCGAGAAGAAGCGGCTCTCGAAGAGTTCCTCCCAGCTCATGCGACCACCGAAGTTTTTACCGTTGTACACATCCTTGCGCGCCAGGACCGGACGAAGGTCGGGGTAGTACACCCAGAAGGCGGGCGTCTCTCCCAGCACGGTGCCCGTGTTCTCGTCGACGGAGATCTTGATCGGAGCGATGCCGTTGATACGGGCGAACATGCGTGACGACTCCTTGTCGAAGATCCATTCCTCCTTGATCATGTATTTCACGATCTCGTCCGGGTTGAACATCGGGCAGATGGTCGTATCCTTGAGGATGCCCTTTTGACCCATGGGGTCCTTCACCCAGTCCGGCACCTGTTCGGTCTTGCACTTTCCGACGAGGACCTCCCCAATCTTCTGCAGGGTGATGGGGGTGGTGAACCGGTCATCGGTGCCTGTGACACCTGCGTCGAATGCGGTGATCTCGCCCTCACGGATGGCCTCCAGCAGGATGCTGATGAAACGCTGGTTGCCTTCGTCCTCATCGGCGCGGTAGCGGAAGGCCTGGTTCATCTTTTCCCGGACATCGAGCTCCCGCCACACGATCTGTACGTAGGTGGCATCATCCTCACGGATGTGCTCGTAGGCGAGCGGGGTACGGTCCTTCGACTGTTCGCGTACGATGGAGGATGTGCTACGCATCGACTTCCTAACCGTGTCGAGCTTGAGCAGCTCGCGCGGCTGCTCCACGACCTTTGGCATCGTGTCTACAGCCTTCACCACCAGGTTCGAATCGGCCACCTTGGTGTTAGTCTTCTGAGCCGTCGTCTTGCGGGTGGTCGTTGTAGTGGGCTTCCGGGCCGTCGTGGTCGGCTTGCGGGTGGTATTCGTCGTCTTGGTGCGGGTCTGTGCATCCGCCTGGAGGACGGCTGCCGCCATGAGGGCCACGAGCATCAGACGAGCAGGGAGGGATTTCATAT
>RGVM01000538.1 GCA_010027295.1 Chitinophagia bacterium | reverse complement strand
TTGGAGTTGAACGCGGTGCGCCCTTTCACCTATTCTCATTACGATACGGTCGCCAACTATTCGCATTACAACCTTCCCCTTGCGCATCCGCTGATGTCGAACTTCATCGAGACCCTGGCAATCCTGCGCTACCAGCCGGCGCCGCGCTGGTACCTCCAGGGTCGGGTCACGCAGTGGGTGGCAGGGAGCGACGTTGGCGGTGTGAACTGGGGCAACAACATATTCCGCCCCTATCCTACGCGCACGGCCGACTATGGCTTCACCTGGGGGGCGCCCGACAGGGGGAGATACCTGAACGCGAACCTCTGGGCGGCCTACGAATGGCGCGACAATCTTTTTTTTGAGGTCAACGCCACGCTGCGAAAGAGCCCTCAGGCAGGCAACAATATCCTGTTGTCGGCGGGCATGCGCTGGAACATCGCACGCAGGGAGTTCGATTTCTAGGGCATTCAGAAGCCGATGCCTCCACCCTCGAAATGTAGGGAAAAGAGGACCATGCGCGAGTTCATCCTGTCGATCACGTTGGAGTAGCGGAGTGATTCGTCGCGTGCATGGACGTTGGTGAGGCCGTAGCTGAACTTGATTTCCGGCGAGAGGATGAAGTAGCGGAAGAAGAACTGGAAGCCGATGCCTCCCTCAACGCCGAGGTCGGACTTCACCACCTTCACCATATTCTCCGTATTCCTCGAGCCGGCGTTGCTAGCCAGGTCGAAGTCGTATTTGCCACCTAACAGCGTGTAGACCCTGAAGTTTCCGATGCGGTCGCTCTTAAGGCGTACCTGGAGGGGCAGGCTCATGACGATGGACTCTACGTTTTGAGTGGTCGTCTTCGCAGTGCCACCGTTCAGTAGCGGGTTCTCCGTGTATCGGAACTTCTTCTCGCTGAAGATCAGGTTGAGGGGGTAGAAGCGGAGGTCGAGCCGCGGTGTCATCTGCCAGTTGGCGAGGATGCCGAGGTGTACGCGCCCGCTGTTGAGAGATTCTATGGAGAGGATGGTGTCGCGCTGCAGGAAAGCGGGATGCTGGGTGATGTTGTAGTGTGATGTGTTGTAGCCCAGGATGATACCGAAGTAGTAGGGTTTGTTGTCGTGGTCGGCGAGGTTCATCTCGCGTTGGGCGATGGCGGAGCGCGACAGGAGGAGGGCCGCCGCGCCGCAGATCACTTGGAGGCGGAGTATACGCTGCATATGCCCAGGCTTAGTCTTTCGCATGAGGTTTCCCGGAAGCCCACCGTCTGCAGCACATCGAGGAATGCGGAACCTTCGGGGAAGTTGAGGACGGAGTCGTTGAGATAGCGGTAGGCGGCGGGGTTCCTGGTGAACAGGCCTCCCATGCCTGGGGCGACGCGTCCCATGTACCATCCGTAGAGACTGCGAATGCCCGGAAGACTTGGCTTCGAGAACTCCAGCACCACAAGTCGCCCATCGGGACGCAGCACGCGACGGATCTCAGTGAGACCGCGGGTGAGGTCGGCGAAATTCCGGACGCCGAAGGCCACCGTGACCGCGTCGAAGCTTTCGTCCGGTGCATCGATATCCTCGCTGTCGCCCTTCTGCAGCCGTATGACATCCGACAATCCGGCCTTCTCGACTTTAGACCTTCCGATTTCGAGCATTCCCTCTGAGATGTCGATGCCGAGGATCTGCTCCGGTTTGAGCATCGTTGCAGCCATGATGGCCACTTCGGCCGTGCCCGTGGCGACGTCGAGGATACGGCGGGGCGAGGATGGGATAAGGGTGCGGAGGGCCTTTCGCCGCCAGCCCGCGTCGATACCTGCCGAGAGGAAGCGATTCATGAAATCGTAACGGTGGGCGATGTCGTCAAACATGCCCGCCACCTGTTCCTTCTTACTCCGTCCGGATGCCCGGTCGGGGACTATGCTGTCGTGCGCGAATCCGGTCATGGGCTGCAAAATTACGCCAAAGCCTCCGTACCCGCGTGGGCGCTGGCGGGTCCATGAGGCTGGTTCCCAGACAAAAGACGAAATTCGTGCCGAAAGCACAATTATGGTCATTCGGAAGGCGGAATATGTGATTAGCAGTCCGAGTCTGGCGCAATGTCCGCGCCCCGACCGGCCCGAATACGCCTTCCTGGGCCGGAGCAATGTGGGCAAGTCGTCGTTGATCAACCTGTTGACCGGACGCAAGAACCTGGCGAAGA
>RGVM01000537.1 GCA_010027295.1 Chitinophagia bacterium | reverse complement strand
CACGGCCGCAAGAAGGGACGCCGCTCCGGCGGCCATTCCTCTTCATCTTCCGGTCGTGGTCGCGATAAGCGTCGCTCCGGCGGCAAGCGCGACAAGAGGGACCGACGATCGAGCTCTGGCGGCAAAGACTATAAGAATCTCCCTTGCTATGACTTTCAGAAGCATGGCAAGTGTTCTTATGGTGACAAGTGCCGCTATTCTCACTCCGCTGCTGCTCCTGCGGATGCCCTCCCTGCCAGTACCGAGGGAGGTCAGCTCCCGTCGAAGTCAGGCAGTAGCGAGGCTCCTCCGGCTGCTCCCAAGGAACGAGCCGTCGACGCGAAGTCGGGTAGAGGTTCGAAGTCGAATCGGGCGAGGCCTCAGACGCCTGCCTACTCCTCGTCTTCTTCCTCCTCGTCGTCGTCGTCGTCCTCGGACGCCAGGGCCGTTGACGCGTTGGTTGCTGTAGCGGTTCTACTCCTCCTCCCCTTCCACTAGCGCATTGGGCGCCCCAATGGCCTACGGGCCCTGTGGTTACCGATGCTCTAGTCGTGCTTCCGCTGCTCTGCTTCCTTGACGCTGGTTCGTTGTACAACCTTCGTCAGGTCAGCAGCGGGATTCATCGGGGAGCTGACTGGGAAGAAGCTTTACACGACGCCGATACGGCGGAGTTGTACCACTTCTACCAGTACTGGATGCTCACTTCGCACTTCCGATTTGCTCAGCGTGCTTTTGCACGCAATCAGGCGCGCCGAGCTGCTCGGAATCCTGCCCCCTTCGACTGGGAAGACCCACCCGCACGACCGCTTGAGCCGGTCACTGCGGACTACACTGTAGTGTTCTTAGGTCCTCTTGACTGCGAAGCTCTCAGCTGCGTTTGTCAAGAGTTCTGGAACGCTCAGAACTGGGAACGCGTCGTCGAGTGGGCATACCTCGACATGCCGCGCGAGGATAAGTTGGCATGGATACGCCGACGCCTCCGTCCGCGCAGCATCGGACACGTTCTTCGGGACCGTTACTTCCGGACCATCCGTCACGACGAGTGGAGTATCCGGTGGGAAGGCCCTAACGGGACCATGATCGACCGGGACACTGCCGAGGCCATTGCTATGGCCCAGGCAGGCCTGAACATCGACCTTGGGTTCGAACGAGCTACCCCCGAGGGTCCCGAGTACGATACAATGGTAGCTCAGCCCGTTTCGACGGCCGCTGTCCCGGCCATTCGCGACTCGTCCTCGAAGCCGAAACGGGTTAAGACCCGTGATCGCTCTCACAAGCGAGTACGCTTCTCTCTCTGCCCGGAAGTCTACGAACGACCTTGCGAGGTCATTCGTGTAGGACTTACCCGGTCAAGGTACGCCCTGCGCAAGTCCATGGCCAGGGCGCACGGCAAAATCCTGGGTTCTCCCAACTCCAGGGCTACCCGGACACCGGCCGACGCTATTCTTAAAGCGAATGCGTTGCGTGCCGATGTCCTAGCCGACCTCCATCCGTGCCTCGGGTCTCCTGTACCGGTGGTCCCGCGAAATGGTTGATGGACACCGGCAGTGGTCTCGACCTTATTGGCAAGCGCGATGTGCCCGCTTCCTGCCGTACGCGGCCGGCGGACCCAGTCGTGCTGCATACCGCCAACGGTCGAGTCAACGTCAGCTCCGCTGCCGTTGTTCCTGTTCCCGAACTGTACGAGGAAGCTAACCCGTACATGCTTCAGGACTCCCCGGCAGTACTAAGTATCGGTCTGCGCTGCATGGAACATGGGTATCAGTTCGTCTGGCCCCCTAGCAGTGCTCCCTACTTCGTTCTGCCCTGCGGACAAGTAGTACCTTTCGAGGTCCACAACAACATCCCGTATCTTCCCACTGGAAGTACGCCCTCAGAGGCTGCACCTGCTCCTCCGGTGCAGCGTCCCAGGGGGGAGGCTCCTGCCAAACCAGGTCGTAACCGGTTATGGCAATCCTCTCGGTATCTCGCTCCTCCACCGGTTGAGCAGCTCCCGGCTGCTCCCGGCGAGGACGCGGCCCCGGAGCCGGCTGAGTCTCATAAAGCTCGTCTGCGAGCTGAGGCCATGAGCGTCGATCATTTGATGACTCATGTGCCGAAGAATCCCTTCTGCACGGCCTGCTCCCGGGCCAAGACTGTCGCCCGACCTCATCGATCCGGTGGAATACCTGACACATTCGG
>RGVM01000536.1 GCA_010027295.1 Chitinophagia bacterium | reverse complement strand
ATTGAAAAGGGAAGGGGCGGCTGGTGGCCGCCCCTTCCCTTTTCAATCCGTTACCCGGAAGACCACGGTCGTCGAATCACTCGTACCTCAAAGCGGCAATAGGGTCGAGCCGGGAAGCTTTCCAGGCGGGATAGATCCCCGCCGTCAGTCCCACGGCCGAACAGATGAGGATGCCGGCCGATACCACCTTCCAGGGCACGAAGAATGGGGTGCCCATAAGGCTGCCCACCAAATTCCCCACGATGACGCCCAAGAGGATACCGATGAAGGCGCCCAACAGGCTGATGATGACCGACTCGAAGAGGAACTGCCTCCGGATCTCGGCGCGGCGGCCGCCGAGCGCCTTCACAAGTCCCACTTCCTTCGTCCGCTCGGTGACGGCCACCAGCATGATGTTCATGAGACCTATCGCGGCCCCGATCAGTGTAATAAAGCCGATGGCCCCGGCGGCGGCAGAGACGGTGCCCAGAAGGCCTATAAAGGTCTCCGCAAGGCTGTCGCTCTTGTCGATGTAGAAATTGCTGGCCTCCGAGGAGTTCAGCCCTCGAATGGGCCGGAACGTGCCCTCCGCCTCGCCGATGGCGTCGTCGAGCCGTGACACGTCATCGACCATCACGGCGATGTTATACGAAGTGTTGCGGTTGCCGTAGAACCGGCGCACGTTGGTGTAGGTAGACACGACGATGTTGTCCGCCTGCAGGAAGGCGCTGGAGCCCTTTTCCTTCAAGACGCCGATCACACGGTACTTGTTGCCGCCCACACGGATCACCTTTTCCAGGGCGCGCTCGGGACGGTCGCCGAAGAGTTTTGCCGCCACGTCCTTGCCGATCATGCAGACGCTGCGTCCGCTTTGCACATCTATTCGGTTGAAGTCCCGGCCGTAGCCGACTTCGTAGCCGGTGAGGCGGATGTAGTTCTCGTCTCCGCCCTGGATGCGTACCGTAGGATTCGTCTTCACAGCCTCGTAGGTGACCGTCTGTCCGCCGCCGCCGAAGATGCCTATGGATACCTTGGCCGGGAAGGCGTAGCGCTCCTTGAAGGCCTTGGCCTGCTCGAAGGTGATGACTCGTCCGAGGTTAGAAGTACGCTGCCGGCGACGGTTACGGAGGTCCGTCTGCGTCATCTCCCGACGCGGGGGCCCGCCCATCCGCATCATCCGCTCCCGGTAGCGCAGGCTGAAGGCGTTGGCACCCATCGTGGAGAAGCTGTCGCGCAGGCTCGTGTTCATCGCCTCGATGGCGGTGATGATACCTACCAGCGCCATGATGCCGAAGGCGATGATCGCCACGGTAATGCCGGTGCGCAGTCGGTTAGCGCGGACCGTCCGCCAGGCCAGCGAGAGGTTGTCCGTCAACTTCATGGCTCAAAGGTAGCGAATGCACACCTGACCGTCCCTGAAGGCGCTTCCATACTTTTGCGGCATGGTCATCGACATCGTCACCGTCCTCCCAGAGCTCCTGGAGAGCCCCTTCGCACACTCCATCCTCAAGCGTGCGCGAGAGAAGGGACTCATGGAGGTCAACCTCTATCCCCTGCGCAAATGGGCTGTCAACGCATACGGACAGGTCGACGACTATGCCTTCGGCGGCGGGGCAGGCATGGTGATGATGTGCGAGCCCCTCGTCCGCGCCATCGAGGAACTTTCCGCCGCGAACCCATATGACGAGGTCATTTACTTCACCCCCGACGGCAACCGTTTTAATCAGCGCACCGCCAACAGACTCTCCCTCAAAGGCCGCCTGCTCATGATCTGCGGACATTACAAGGGCATCGACCAACGCGTGCGCGATGGATGGGTGACGATGGAGATCAGTATCGGCGACTACGTCCTCAGCGGCGGCGAACTCGCTGCGGCCGTCGTGGCAGACGCCGTCGGCCGGCTGCTGCCCGGCGTCCTCAACGACGACTGCGTCCGCATCCTCAAAGAATTCTTCGCCGAAGCCCGCCGCCGCCGCGCCGAAGGTCAGGAGCATAAAAAGGGCGCAGCTAAAGAAGCGGCTGACGACGGCTTGGTGTTTGACGGGCCGTGAAGCCGTCAAAAAGGATGAGACACACAAAGGTTTTCACGAGCTTGATGGAGTCACTGGGAACTGCTGGGGCTTTTGGGTTTCAATCCTGGCCAGTTCAGCAACTGCTGGGACGTGCTTATCCTCAGCATGAACCTTTCT
>RGVM01000535.1 GCA_010027295.1 Chitinophagia bacterium | reverse complement strand
AAGACCGCACCGTTGCCGATGGCGAGGCCGCGATGCCTGCGGACATAAGCGATGCTTGCCTTGGCGTCCAATCCCCTGCGCTCGCAGCTGTAGTCGATCATCGAGAAGCCATAGTAGTAGCATTCCAGTAAAACGGAGAGGAGGGGGGTCGTCCACCCCAACAGTGGCAGAAGTGCCAACAGCAGCAGACCGACCGTGTAGGCGCCCTGCCGAAGGCTGTTGCGCAGGGAGAGGCGTATGCCCCGCCCCATGTCCCGCATCAACTGCGACCAGGAGAAGGGATATTCCCGGCCTTCGATGATGGCCGACGTGCGCTCGCTCAGATACGCGAATATGGGAGAGCCCAGGATGAGCCACATGTATTTGAAAAGCGAGAAATAGAAGAACATCAGGATCATCCAGATCACGATCGCGGCGAAGGTGAAGAGGAATCCCAGCATGCTGCTCTCGAGCGACTGTACCCAGTTGCTGATGCCGAGCAGGTCGGTCATGTACTCGATGGCCGCGTTTGCGGACCGTCCGAAAAGGTACATGCTCAGGAAGAAGAGTACCGCATAGAGAATGCCCGGTATCCAAATCCATCGCCAAAGGCGGTGTTTCGAGATGAAGCGGTGCGCCTTGAAGTAACTTTGAACGGCTATGACGAATTCTTTGAGCAGGGGTTGGCGATTTGACTGATTTGCAACGAGTCCATCACAAAGTATGACATTCCCGCATAACATGATCCCCGAAAAAATAATTCTACCTCCTTCGTTCTTCCTGTCGGAGGATGTCGTGGAAGTGGCGCGCGCGCTTGTCGGGAAGATTCTGACGACATACCTGTCGGAGGGTATCACGACAGGCCGGATCGTAGAGACTGAGGCCTATGCCGGCATCACCGATAGGGCCTCCCATGCCTACGGAGGCCGTCGCACCAACCGCACACAGGTCATGTATCGTGAGGGAGGGACTGCCTATATCTACCTTTGCTACGGCATGCATCATCTGACAAATGTCGTTACACACCACGAGGGCATTCCACATGCCGTGCTGATCCGTGCGCTCGAGCCGATGGAGGGGCTGGACATCATGAGGGCACGTAGCGGGGGCCGGCTGCCGGATAGGCTGCTCTGTTCCGGACCAGGGCGTCTGTCGAAGGCCATGGGCATCCGTATAGCACACACCGGGATGCGGCTGGACACGGATGCATTCTGCATCCTTGATGACGGGTACACTCCATCTCAGCCCATCGTAGCCACGACCCGCATCGGTGTGGACTATGCCGGGGAAGACGCACAGCTTCCTTATAGGTTCATTCTGGAGGGCCATCCAAGCGTGAGCGGCAGGAGGTTTGCCTGAGTGGATGGTTGGACGGGGGCTCCTGAACGAGGCGGGAGATTGTCGTAGATTATCGGCTCAGAACTTGGGACAGTGCAATTTCTTGCGAACTTCATCGACGGGCCGTCTGATATAGATCAATGAGATCTCGTTACCGCCCCTCCGGTTGGAGGCGGTCCTCAGCGAGGATGAGTTGACATCGTATGAATACCCCAGTCGGATGCTTCCGAACTCGACGCCCACGTAGGGTGCGAAGGCGTCCTGCACCCGGTACATCAGGCCGCCGTAGAGGTTGATGGGATTGTATTCGTCGTGGTTGATGTCGGCTGAGACGGCCGCTCCGATGATGGTCTCGAAGGCACCTGCCTGGCGTTGGTGAAGCACGCTGGTATGGAAGGTCTTGTCACCCCCGATGGGGAATGCCCCGCCTCCATGTACGGTGACCCTCGGCTCCAGGATGAAGCTGCCGCCGAGGAAACTCTCGTTGGGCCGGTTCACATGGTAGGTGGAGAAGCCTAGGTAGAAGCTGTTCTCCCCGTTGGTGGAGCCTGAGTAGAGCAGTCCGGTATGCAGGTCGAAATAGTTCATCACCACGCGGTTGTTGCCGAAGACCTCCGAGGTGACGCCGGTGAAGCCCAGGGATGTGAGTTCGTCCTCGAAGTCGGCGCGGGAGGGGTCGAGTGTCTTGCTCGTATAGGTACCCTGGAATCCCACGGTGATCTGGTGGTAGCCGTTTTCGTCGAGTCCCTTGTGGTAGGCGGTGGACAGGCTGAAGTGGTTGTTGTCGAGGATGCGGTTGCCCGAACGGTCGTTGAGTGCGAGGATGCCGACGCCCCAGCGGTCGAACTCCGGGAGTCGATTGCGCAGCA
>RGVM01000534.1 GCA_010027295.1 Chitinophagia bacterium | reverse complement strand
GCTTACATCGCTGCCGTGGCCGCGGCCATGACCTATCGCAGCTTCCTGCTGCAGGGCCTGGTGCCCGACCTGGGGGTGGTCGCCTTGGCGGCTGCCTGCACCCTTGCCGCCTATTCCCTCCACAGCCTTGACGGAGACGAAGCGGGCCGGGAGGATCGGAATGCCTGGAACCGTGACCATCGGACTTGGCTGTGGGCGTGCCTTGCGGTGTCAGGGCTGTCCATGCTCGCTTTCGTCGTTTCGATGGAAGGCATCCTGCCCCTGCTGGCACCCGCGTTCCTTCTCACCGCCTATTATCTGCTCGCCCGCCTCTCCATGTTTGGTCTCCGTAGCCTCAGGCTGCGGGGGAAGACGACGGTACTCGCCCTTACCTGGACCTATACCACCTATCTGCTACCGCTGTTACACTCGGACTTGGCACCCACGGATCCGAAGCCCGCCGCCGGCCTGTTCATCGAGTGCTGCATGGTCTATCTGGTTTGCCTCTTCTTCGACCATCGGGATGCGAGGAAGGAGGAATACCACACATGGCTTGTCAACCCCTTGAGATACATGCGAACAATGCTGTGGCTGTGCGGCATCTGCTTCGCTGCAGCCTGTGTATGGGGCTTTGCAGTAGGTCTATCACATGTATGGCTGGCTGGAAAGATACTCATCATGTCCATGCTGCTCGCCACGTCAGACATCTCGCTACGATCCGATAGCGATGCCTGGTTCAATCTGTTTCTCGACGGCTGCCTTGCCGCTGATATCCTCTTTCTTCTATTTTGACACGCTGGTCAGATCGTTGATGGCAGGTACATTTCGGCTTATATTATCCATTTGACCTCAAGATGGGCATTCCCGGAAGCCCGAGTATCGAAGGGCGTCCGCTCAAGTGAAATGGAAATCAACTGGTCATGGCAGCATGCGCCGTTTCAATGCCTGCTCCATTGCCACTCGAGCAACTTGATGAAATATCCGCCCACCACGCTCCGGGCCTGGAAGCCCACTTTTTCACCGGTGATGGTTTCATGCCAGTCGGACAGCGGCACACGGGTGGGTGTCTGTTCCATGAAGCGGTGCACAGGCAGCATGAGCCTGCGGAAGTCCTGTTCGTTTCGGGCCAGGGTGGCGGTCCACACGATCCAGTCGCTCTTGGTGTAGGTGCGTCGGCTGTCGAGGGGCAGGCCGTACTCGTGCTGTCGGGTCAGGTAGTAGGCGACCTCCCTGTCGTACACCGCATCGGGGAAGAGTCCGAGGCCGAGCAGCTTGTCCCATACGAGGTTGTATTTCTGGCTCCAACTGTCTTTCCGGTCGAAGGTCAGCGCATAGTGGTCGCCGGCATCGGCCATGGCCATCCAGCGACGGGCGTAGTCCCGGGCCGTGCCCATGACCTCGTCAGGCATGCCGAGTCCCTTCTTCATCCAGGCGTAGGCGCCGATGCCGGTGATGGCTTTGAGGGAGAGGTTGGCGTTGCGTGCGAGATGGCCGGCGAAGTCGTCGGTGCAAAGCTGGTTGGCGGGGTCGAGTCCGTCCTTGATGAGGAAGTCCACCCATTGCGTGAGGGTCTTCCAGTGTTTCCGTGCGAAGGAGAAGCCTCCCTCCGCCTTGCAGATGGCCGCTGTGAGGAGGATCATGTTGCCGGCCTCTTCGACGGGCATGTCCTCCGGATAGGTCTGTCCGTTGGCCAAGGGATACGTGCCGAGGTCGTGTGCCGGGAAGGGCTTGGTCCATTTGCCGCTCTCGCTGTATCGGATGAGGGGTTCGACCATCCCCTTGAGCAGGGCGGGGTTGTAAAGCAGCGTGAGCGGTGCGGAGGGATAGGTGACATCGACCGTCCAGATGGAGCCGTTGCTGAAGTTCTCCTTCTGCGGGAACAGCACTTCATCGTGCTCGCCCCGCACCAGCTTGTGGGCGGCCAGCGACTGGCGGTAGGCGGCGACGCATATCCCGGCGTACTCCCTGCCGCCGGCCTTGACGGCATCGGAAAAGAGGCTCGCGTCGAATGCCCGGCACCGTTGCCGGATGGCGGGATATTCTTTCCAGGCCCTGGCCATCAGGGGCTCGATGCCGTCATGGATCTTCTTCCACCATCCCTGCAGCCGCCTGCCGAAGTATTCGATGGAATAGAGGTCGTCGTAGGCGAGCATGTGACGGATCTCCAGCGTCTTGTCCTTCACAAGGATCCTCTTCGACATGGCCGTCAT
>RGVM01000533.1 GCA_010027295.1 Chitinophagia bacterium | reverse complement strand
TCGAGCGCATGGCATCGCGTGTTTTGCCAGGATGCGGGGGCCATGCCGGGAATCAATCCATGGAGGAACAATGAGAACCTTGCGTAGATTTGTTGGGGTGCTGCTCTTGGTGTTGGCGGCGATCCGCACGGCCGCGCAGCTTGCCCTGCCGATCGAGTTCCGCCACGTGCAGAACGACGATGTTTGGCTGAACTTCCAGTCGAGGCTCGGCGTGCCAATCTCGACGATTACCAATGTTCCGCCCGGATCGAATGGCAAGTTGCCGACGACGAGTGCCTCCACGGGCTTGACAGCCACCGCCAGCCCCAACCAGTTCAGGTCGTTCTTGTCCTTTGGCGCCGCCTTGGGTCTGCCGTTTTCACAATGGCAGCAGGCCAGCAATTCCGCCGTCCTCAAGGCGGGCACCACGGCCTTCAACGGGGCCGTGGCGACGCAAATGCGCCTTCCGATGGCCCTGAACGCCGGTGCTCCCATCGTGGTGATGCGACGGGCCGTGGTGGGCGCGACCTACCTGAGCCGACCGGTGAGCTTCTCCTTCGGCGAGGTCATACTCCCGCCGGACACGGACGAGTTTGACAAGCCCTTGGGAAGCACGCCGCGGACCGCGTACTGGCAACCGGAGCCCTTTCCCATGCCGGGCCAGACGAATGGCTATTACTACAGCGAGCACTCCGGCCTTGTCTATGCGATCCAGCCCGGTCCGGTCTTGGTCACATGGCGTCGGGCGACCCCGGCGACGACGAACGAGATGGCGACGAGCACCTATGTGAACATCAATGGCGCCATGGAAGGCGGGAATCGAATCACGTACGAGAAGAACCCTAATGGTTCCACGGCCTTCCTCCTGAACACGAAGCGATACCTTGTGTCTGGAGGAGCCTACAAACCGCCCCGGCGCATGTACTGGACCGCCAAGGGCTTCCAGAACCTCGGCGTGCCCATTCGCGTCCCAGCCGCCCGGGTGGGAGCCGTGAACATCGTGTTTAACAGCAACTTCCCGAGGACGGTCGCCAGTGAGTTTGCGGGCATAGGCTCCACTGGCCCGACCGACGGCAGCACCAACGCGACGTTGAAGGAACTCCGGACCCTTTGGTACGACGAGCAGTTGGGCAACATTTATGCCTACAACGCCGAGGGGCGGGTTTTTGTGGAGTTGTTGGGTGACCGTCGGGCCGACGGGCGAACCCATCAGCAGTTGGGCGTTGAAATCGTGGATGTCCTCAGGCAGGCCATTCCATCCCCGGTAACCGTGGCCCTCGGGGAGCGAGTCATCCCGCCCGACGGCGGCTCCGTCGAGGAGTTGTTCCCGTCGCCCTTGCAGCAAGGGCTAGGAGGGCAATTCGTTTACCAACACTCCGTGAATGGAGCGGAGAAGCCCCTGTTGTATGCCACCAAGGAAACCCGAAACCTGAATGACTACCTGGTTCATTGGTTGGAGGGGGGCGAGGCGGGGCTTCGCTGGCCCAAGTCGCTCGGTCGTTACTCGTTCGTGTGGCCGTCGGACGTGTCCAAGTACAGCCACTACATCCGTCCGGCTGCGGCGACGGAGGCGGTTGCCGCCGAGACGGCCGTATGGATTGACCCGGCGAATGCGCCGAACATCGAATACCAAGACGCTTTGGACCGGCCACGGGCCAAGTTCACGCCGGACTTTCGTTTTTACACGTGGCTGGACGCCAGCCAGCCCGTCCATCGCACGCTCCTAAGGTTTGCTTCGGGCGACAACATCGGATTCGAGCGTGTGTTCTCGTGGCTGGATTCGAGCCTCCGTGCGACCAACTTCGTGGGCGGAACGATCTCCGATGGTGCCCGGAACATCATCACCAATCTCTCGGCATGGGTGCCGGAGCGGAGTCGATTTGAATGGCCCGCCAGTGGCGTGTTGTCCGCCCCGCGCGTGCTGAATGCCACGGCGCCCGTGGGACAACGGATTGGCGCGCCGCCGGAGATCGACGCAGTCGATGGGCCGGGGTATGTGGCGGGTTACATCAACCGGGCGCGCGGCACCTCCTATTCGACGACGGCCTACGTCAATCCCTTGCTGGCCGGTTTCTCCGAAGCCAACAAGGGGTCCATCATCCCGGTCAATGCCATCCCGGGCACGAACTCCTTGGAGGTGTGGTGGTTTCGGCCCAACTCCTCATCTGCGGGACTCAACGCAAACAACTCCGACCTTGGATTCAAGACCAT
>RGVM01000532.1 GCA_010027295.1 Chitinophagia bacterium | reverse complement strand
GTGAAGGCGACCTTGTTCGACGTCAGGGGCACGGCGCTGTTGGGTCCGATGCTGCTCGTGACGCGGGCCTCCAGGTTGTACCTGCGGCCGAAGGGCAGGGCCATGGTGTTGCCGAGGATGGCGTTGAACTCGGCGACGGTGTAGCGCTTCGTGAGGTCCTTAGAGACGGTCGTGGCGAACTTGCTCTTGCTGGCGAAGTTGGCGCCGACGGTGTCGATCTCGAGGAGGTAGTTCACGTCATGCGAGCTGTTGCCCGTGGTGAACATGTAGTCGGGGTTCGTCCAGCCGAACTGGATGGCCTGCAGGGATTCGTCGGCCGGAGGGGGCTGCAGGTTGACGGCCGCCGTGGAGGCGGTCAGGACGGGCTGCTTACCGCCCTGGTAGTATATGCGGTACTCCTCCTTGTCGCAGCCCTGCAGCCAGGTGGCGCCGGCCAGCAACAGCATCGGGACCGTTCCTTTGATGGTTCTCATGATGAATGGTTTTTGATGGGTCAGTACCCGGGGTTCTGCTTGATGTTGGGGTTGGAGCCGACCTCGCTGGCGGGGATCGGATAGAGGTTGCGGAAGGAGGCCACTCCCGTGCCGTTCTTCACACCTCCCTTCCAGGGCCAGAGGTAGGTGTCCGGTGTGAACCGTCCGAAACGGATCAGGTCGCTCCGGCGGAAGCCCTCCCAATAGAGCTCGCGTGCGCGCTCATCGAGTAGGAAGTTGGCGTTCAGCGTCACGTCGGAGATGTTGCCGGACGTGTTGCCGTAGGCCCTCTCACGGAGTCGGTTGACATAGCCGAGTGCCGTGGCGCGGTCGCCGCCGGTACCACCCCTCACGACGCCCTCGGCGTAGATGAGGAGCATCTCTCCGAGTCGGAAGACGGGGAAGTCGATATCTGACCAGGTGCGGCTGGGGTCGTTCCCGAAGCCGCCCGTGCGGGTGCGGTTGCGGTACTTGGTGACGGCGAACCCATCCTTGAACTCGCTGATCTGGTCGATCTCGAGCTTGTGCTGGAAGAACTGTGCGCGCTTGTCGCGGGCACCCGTGAAGTCGGGGAAGAGCTGCGGCAGGTTCTTGGTGGTGCGGATGCCGCCCCAGCCGGAAAGACCCGAGAAACTCTGGTCCATGTCACCGCCGACGGATGCGTTCACCAGGAAGGTGGTGCCACCCCAGTTGCGGGTCTTGATGCCGTCGTAGTTGAGCGTCCAGATGGCCTCCGTGTTGCCGACGTTATTGTCGGCGAGCATCAGGCTGCGGTAGTCGGGCAGCAGGGTGTAGCCGGCGTCGATGACCTTCTTCGAGTTGGCGACGGCCTCGGTCCAGCGGGCGGTGCCGGAGTAGGTCTGCGCGTTGAGGTACATCCGTGCGAGGAGGGCCCAGGCGGCGGCCTTGTCGGCCCTGCCATACTGGTTGGCGCGTGGGGCCGGGAGGTCGTTTACCAGGCTGTTGAGCTCGGTCTCGATGTAGGAGAAGAGCTTCTTGGAATCGGTCTGCTCGGGCCGGGTGGAGGCGCCGATGGCTGTCTGCTCCGTGGTGAAGCCGGGGTTTCCGTAGAGGTCCATCAGCACCCAGTACTGGAAGGCCCTCACGAAGCGAGCCTCTGCACGCATCACCTTGATATTGTCGGCAGAGGCGCCGCTGATGCCGCGGGCCGACAGCTTATCTGGGGCGCTCTCGCGGATGAACTCGTTGCAGAGCGTGATGACGTAGAAGCAACGATTGTAGAGGCCGGTGAGGAAGGTGTGGGTGGCGCTCCAGTTCATATTGTGGAACTCCCAGATGTCTGCGTCGTTCCAGGCGACGACGGCCTCGTCGGTGCTGAGCTCCTGTGCCTTCCAGAAGAGGCGCAGAAAGTCGGACGTGCCCTCATCGATGCCGGCCACGTCGCCGGAGCCGGCGGGACCGCTGTTGCCGGTGAGGGCCATGCTGCCGTACACCTTGGCGAGCACCTGACGGTAGCCTGCCTCGTCGACGAGCAGTTGCGCTCCGGTGACGTCGTTGGGTGGGAACCTGTCCAGGTCCTTGGTGCAGGATGCCAGCATGAGCGTCGCCGCCAGCAAGCCTGTCCATCCTATGCGTGACTGTATCATGGTTCGGTGGTTTTATCTGTTCTTAGAATTAAGCTTTAACTTTTGGCCTAACGCTGCCAAGGCCACCGTCAACTCCTAGAACTTGACCAGTGATCCAGCTATTTTGTGGAT
>RGVM01000531.1 GCA_010027295.1 Chitinophagia bacterium | reverse complement strand
CCCTATGTGCCAGCCCTGGTCTGACCTATCCCGGGGATGCGCATGCCTGCCAACTCCCTCCGTTCTACTCGAGCCACTATGGCCAGGAAGAGCAGGATCCCGGCTACGCCGCCGGCGTGGTTCCAGGCGATGCCCGGGGATACCTGCCGTAAGACCTGGTGGGCGAGGAAGAGCATTACGCAAATGACCACGTAGGCGGTGAGTTTCTTCCAGGCGTAAGGTACCCGGTAATGGCGCTGTCCGAGCCGGTAGCTGGCGACCATCATGGAGCCGTAGCAGAGGAAGGTGGCCCATGCGCAGGCCATGTAACCCAGGTGGGGGATGAGCAGGTAGTTGACGGCGACCGTGACGAGCGCACCCCCGAGGGTGATCCAGGCGCCGGTGAGGGTCCTGTCTGTGAGCTTGTACCAGATGGACAGGTTGTAGTACACGCCCAGAAATATCTTGGCGAGCATAAGGACGGGTACAATCATGAGGCCCTGCAGGTATTCCGGGTGGCGTCGGATGCCCATGAAGTGCTTCCAGACGTCCAGGAAGAGTACGACGCCGAGGAATCCGAGGCAGCAGGCGATCACAAAGAATTTCATGACGCGGGCGTACATGACCGGTGCGTTGGTGTTCTCTGCCGACTGCCGGAAGAAGAAGGGTTCCGCACCCATGCGGAAGGCCTGTATGAAGAGTACGATGAGGACGGCGAGCTTGTAATTGGCGCTGTAGATGCCGTTGGCCGACCTGGCCTCTTCGACGGTGCCTGCGAAGCGTTCCAGGATCATGAACCTGTCGATGGTCTCGTTGACCATGCCCCCGAAGCCAACGACGAGCAGGGGTGAGGCGTAGGCGAGCATGCGGCCGAGCAGCCGAAAGTCGAAGGCGGGGCGCCATCCCAGCAGTTCTCGATGGAGCAGCAGAAGCGTCGCGGCGCTGGCTGCAAGGTTGGCGAGGAACACATAGCCGATGTCGATGTCCGGTTTGTAGAGGGCGGCCCAGAGGGTGTTCCTACCCTTCTCGTGGTCGCCCTTGCAGAGGACGAGGAAGAAGACCACCAGCCCGACGTTGACGAGGATGCCGAGGAGCTTGAGGATGGCGAACATCCGGGGCCTGCCCAGGTGTCTGAGTCTGGAGAAAGGCAGCACGGCCAGGGTGTCGAGGGCTACAATCCAGAGTACCCAGCGGAGGTATTCTGGATGCGTCTCGAGCCGCATCAGCGAGGCGAGTGCGGGCAGTGGCGCGAGGAGTCCTGCGTACAGGAGCAGGGTGGTAAGTATCAGTAGCGTCTGTCCAGTGTTGAAGACGCGTTTCTCGTCCATGTCGCGGCTGAATCGGAAATAGGTCGTCTCCATGCCAAAGGAGAACACGATGTTGAGGAAGGCCGCCAGCGCGAAAAGGATGGAAATGTCCCCGTATTTGCCCGAGGCGTAGATGCCCGTCAGCAGCGGCGTGAGCAGGTAGTTGATGAAACGGCCTATGATGCTGCTGAGTCCGTACCAGAAGGTCTGGCCGGCGAGCTTGGAGAGGGTGCTCAAGGGATGGGGGTTGTGGCCCCGCCAAGATACGCCGAAACCGGCAGGAAGGCCAGCTGTTCCTCGCCGTCAATCCTCATAAAAGCGGATGAATTTGGCGAGCTGGGTATCCAGGGAAAAGGAGGTCGCGATCCTGTCCGAGGCCGTCCGCCCGATTCGCGCACGCTCCTCCGGTGCCAGCGAGAGCACTTCCTCCATTTTGGCCCGTAGCCGTTCCGGGTCGTTGAAGGGAACCACCCAGCCGGTCACGCCGTCCACGACGTTCTCGGGCAGTCCCTCTGCATCGGAGACGATGCAAGGTCTGCCGAGGAGCTGGGCTTCCACTACGGCGTTGCAGTATCCTTCCTGCACGCTGTATTGGATGTACAGGTCGCATTCCGCCATCATGGTCAGGGTGTCGGCGTGACTCTTGCGGCCTTCCAGGCTCACTTGCGCCTCCAATCCAAGGGCCCTCCGCATGTACAGGACCTCCTCGAGGCCCTCGCCCTCGCCTATGATTCGGTAGGTGAAGTGGAGGCCGGCCGACTTGAGGGCCGCTAGTGCCGTCAGCGTTTGCACGTATCCCTTCTTCCAGGTGAGGCGGCCGACGGTGAGGAGTCTGGCAGGCCCATCCTGACGAGCCGGGGATGTTGGGAGCCTGTCCCGAAGGCCTGCGTCGGCAGCGGGCTCTATGAGGTATGCCGGCAGGTCGGGGGGGAG